>CAIKJM010000417.1 GCA_903827735.1 uncultured Rhodanobacter sp.
CCTGATCATCGGTTTCGGTGCTCTCGGCGCCTGTATCGGTATCGGCATCATGGGTTCGAAGTTTCTTGAAGCCGCCGCTCGTCAGCCGGAGCTGGTGCCGCTGCTGCAGGGCCGCATGTTCCTGCTGGCCGGCCTGATCGACGCCGCGTTCCTGATCGGCGTGGCGCTGGCAATGTTCTTCGCTTTTGCCAACCCGCTGCTCAACGCCTTGAAGCAGGCTTCAGGCGGCTAAGTCGCACTGGGTTTCACTCTTGGATGCAGTGTCCTGCGGGAGCTGCATCTTGTAGCAATTGACATGTACGGGTAACGCAGCGATGGAATTCAACGCGACCTTGATTGGCGAAATGATTTCGTTCGCCATTCTGATCTGGTTCTGTGTCCACTTTATCTGGCCGCATCTGACCAAGGCTATCGAAGATCGTCAGATCAAGATTGCCGAAGGCCTCAATGCGGCTGAGCGCGCGCACGCGGAACTGCGTGAGGCGGACACGAAGGTGGCGGCCGAGATCAAGGTGGCTCGTCAGCAGGCTGGCGAGATCATCGACAAGGCTCAGCAGCAGGCCAATCAGATCATCGAAAAGGCGCGCGCCGAAGCGGTGGTCGAGATCAACCGGCTGAAGGCTTCGGCGCAGGAAGACATCGCCTCGATGGCGCAGCGCGCCCGTGACCAGTTGCGCGAGCAGGTGGGTGCGTTGGCCGTGCAGGGCGCTAGCAAGATCGTGCAGCGCGAAGTCGATGCGTCGACGCACAAGGCGTTGCTCGACCAGCTCGCGGCCGAGATCTGATCGATGGCTCAGGCAATCACTCTCGCCCGCCCGTATGCACGCGCCGCTTTCGAAGTGGCGCATGCAACCGGGTCGCTGGATAGCTGGTCGCAGTCGCTGGCGTTTGCCGCGGCGGTGTCGGCGGATGCACGCGTGGTCGATCTCGACAACGATCCGCGGGTCAAGCCCGAGCAGGTCGTGGCGCTGCATTTGCCCGAAGGCGTGGCCAGCGACGCGCCGTTCGCGCAGTTTCTGGCCGAGCTGGTCGAAAACCGCCGCGTGACCCTGTTGCCGGAAGTGGCCGAGCTGTTCGAAGGCTACAAGCGCGAATCCGAGTCGCAGTTGCTGGTGAAGATCACCAGCGCCATCGCGCTCGATGCCGCGCAGTCCGAGCAGCTGAAGGCGTCGCTGAAGCGTCGTTTCAAGCGCGAGATCGAGCTGGAGACCGAGGTCGATGCGTCGCTGCTGGCTGGCGTGGTGATCGATACCGGTAGCGAAGTGATTGACGGTTCGGCCCGCGGACGCCTTGAGCGTATGGCGAGCGCGCTGACAGTCTAAAGTTTTACGCGAAGTCCGTTTCGCGAACAGTAAAAAACCCGGCCGTCCATGGCCGGACTCTTGAAAAAGAGATCTAAAAATTCAGGATAACGACCATGTCCAGCACCACCTTGAATCCGTCGGAAATCAGTGAGCTGATCAAGACCCGCATCGAGCAGTTCAAGCTCGGCGCCGAAGCACGCAACGAAGGTACGCTGATCAGCGTGTCCGACGGCATCGTGCGCATCCACGGCCTGGCCGACGTGATGCAGGGCGAAATGATCGAGCTGCCGGGTAATTCGTTTGCCCTGGCGCTCAACCTGGAGCGCGACTCGGTCGGCGCCGTGGTGCTGGGCGAGTACCAGCATCTGCGCGAAGGCGACACCGCCAAGACCACCGGCCGCATCCTGGAAGTGCCGGTAGGTCCAGAGCTGCTCGGTCGCGTCGTCGATGCGCTGGGCAATCCGATCGACGGCAAGGGCCCGCTCAATGCCAAGCTCAACGCCGCCATCGAGACCGTGGCGCCGGGCGTGATCTGGCGCAAGTCGGTCGACCAGCCGCTGCAGACCGGTTACAAGTCGGTCGATGCGATGATTCCCGTCGGCCGCGGCCAGCGCGAGCTGATCATCGGCGATCGCCAGACCGGCAAGACCGCGCTGGCCATCGACGCGATCATCGCGCAGAAGAATTCCGGCATTAAGTGCATCTACGTGGCCATCGGCCAGAAGCGTTCGTCGATCGCCAACGTGGTGCGCAAGCTCGAGGCCAACGGCGCCCTGGCTTACACCATCGTGGTGGTCGCGTCGGCATCCGAGTCGGCCGCGCTGCAGTACGTGGCGCCGTATTCGGGTTGCGCGATGGGCGAATACTTCCGCGATCGCGGCGAAGACGCGCTGATCGTGTACGACGATTTGTCCAAGCAGGCCGTGGCCTACCGCCAGATCTCGCTGCTGCTGAAGCGTCCGCCGGGCCGTGAAGCCTACCCGGGCGACGTGTTCTATCTGCATTCCCGTCTGCTCGAGCGCGCAGCCCGCGTGTCCGAGGAGTACGTCGAGAAGTTCACCAATGGCGCAGTGAAGGGCAAGACCGGTTCGCTGACCGCGCTGCCGATCATCGAAACCCAGGGTGGCGACGTATCGGCCTTCGTGCCGACCAACGTGATCTCGATCACCGACGGTCAGATCTTCCTGGAAACCGACCTGTTCAACGCCGGTATCCGTCCGGCAGTGAACGCCGGTATCTCGGTGTCCCGCGTCGGCGGTGCCGCGCAGACCAAGATCGTCAAGAAGCTGTCCGGCGGTGTGAAGCTGGCGCTGGCGCAGTACCGTGAGCTGGCCGCGTTCGCGCAGTTCGCCTCGGATCTGGACCCGGCAACGCGCGCCCAGCTGGACCGCGGCCAGCGCGTGACCGAGTTGATGAAGCAGGGCCAGTATTCGCCGCTGTCGATCGCCGAACTGGCGCTGTCGGTGTATGCGGCCGAGAAGGGCTACCTCGATGACCTTGCGGTCAACCAGGTGCTGCCGTTCGAGAAGGGCCTGCATGCCTTCATGCACCAGAACCACGAAGAGCTGATGACCAAGATCGTGGCCACCGGCGACTGGAACAACGACATCGAAGCCACCTTCAAGGCCTCGCTGGACGAGTACAAGAAGACCGGTAGCTGGTAAGTAGAGCGGGAAACAGGGCATAGGGAACGGAGAATCCGCGTTAATCGCTTTCTCCGATCCGCTGACAGATCCACGTCTCCGTTCCCCGATCCCGGTTCCCCAAGCAGCAAAGCGAGCGAGACAGAGAAAGATGGCAAGCGGACGCGAAATCAAAACCAAGATCAAGAGCACGCAGAACATGCGCAAGGTCACGCGCGCGCTCGAAATGGTCTCGGCGGCGAAGATCCGCCGCGCGCAGGACATGATGCGCGCCTCGCGCCCGTATGCCCGTGCGATGCGCAAGGTGATCGCGCATGTGGCCCAGGCCAGCACCGATTTCAGCCATCCGTTCCTGACCCAGCGCGAGAACGTGGCGCGCGTCGGCTATATCGTCGTGTCGACCGATCGCGGCCTGTGCGGCGGCCTCAACTCCAACCTGTTTCGCCGGCTGCTGCCGTCGATCGCCGAATGGCAGAAGCAGGGCGTCGAAGTGGACGTGGTCGCGATCGGCCAGAAAGCCATCTCGTTCTTCCGTCGCATCAAGGGCGTCAACCTGGTCGGCAGCGTGAGCCATCTCGGCGAGAAGCCCAAGCTCGAGCAGCTGGTCGGCGTGATCAAGGTGATGATGGACGTCTATACGTCCAACGGCCTGGATCGCGTGTTCCTGGCCTACAACGACTTCGTCAACACCATGACGCAGAAGCCGACCATCGACGCACTGCTGCCTTTGCCGGCGGTCGCGGCGGAGATGGAGAAAACCGACGGCGCGAAGCTCGAACAGAAGAACGACTGGGATTACATCTACGAGCCCGACGCGCAGACCGTGCTGGAGCACGTGCTGGCCCGCTATGTGGAGTCGCTGGTGTACCAGGCGACGCTGGAGAACCTGGCCAGCGAGCACGCCGCGCGCATGGTCGCCATGAAGGCGGCGTCGGACAACGCCAGCAAGGTGATCGGTGATTTGACGTTGGTCTACAACAAAGCGCGTCAGGCGGCGATTACCCAGGAAATTTCGGAGATCGTGGGC
>CAIKJM010000418.1 GCA_903827735.1 uncultured Rhodanobacter sp.
CCGTGCCCTCGTTCGGCTGCGGCAACGGACCGGAGAAAAGGTCGGACGGCCGCGCGGCCTTGTCGTTCTGGCCGCCGCCGCTGTTGTTGGCCTGGGCCAGAAAATCCGCCTTGTCCGGTGCCTCCTGGTTAGCCACGTTGACCAGGGTCACGTCCAGAGTCGGCAGGCTCGGTTTCAGCTTGGCGAAATGGAAGGTAATGCCAAGCAGCAGCACGCCGTGCAGCAGCAGCGAAAAAAGCAGCGTGGCGCTGATCGGATTGGGCGCCTCGCCAACCACTCGAGGAGAGCCGGCCGGCAGGAGGGCGGGAGTGGCAGGTTGACTCACGCGGCGCGATGTCCCAAAACGCGCTGCTCGATGACGTCGAACAGCTGGCCGGCAATATTAAGCCCGAACTGCGCATCCAGTTCGCGCACGCAGGTCGGCGATGTGACGTTGATCTCGGTCAGGTAATCGCCGATGACATCCAGGCCAACGAACAGCAGGCCGCGCCGACGCAGCTCGGGAGCCACCTGATCGACGATCCACCGGTCTCGATCGGACAACGGCAAGCCTTCGCCACGACCACCCGCAGCAAGATTGCCGCGAAACTCGTTGCCCTGAGGAATGCGCGCCAGCGCATACGGCACCGGTTCGCCGTCGATTACCAGGATGCGCTTGTCGCCGGCGGTGATCTCCGGAATGTACTTTTGCGCGATGGTCAGCTGCCGACCTTCGCCGTGCGGGCCGCCGGCGAGCAGCGTTTCCAGCATCGAATTCAAATTGCTGTCGCCGGCTTTGACCCGAAAGATTCCGCGGCCGCCCATGCCGTCCAGCGGCTTCAGCACCACCTCGCCGTGCTCGGCGGTGAAACGGCGCAATTCGGCCGCATCGCGCGACACGAGCGTCGGCACGATGCATTGCGGAAACCGCAGCGCGAACAATTTTTCGTTGCAATCGCGCAGCGACCGCGGGTCGTTGACCACCAGAACGCCGCCGCGCTGGGCCAGTTCCAGCACCATGCTGTCGTAGATGAACTGGGCGTCGACCGGCGGATCTTTGCGCATCAGCACCACGTCGATCTCGCACAGGTCGCGCCACTGCGCATCGCCCAGCGTGTACCAATCCTTGGGGTCATCGCGCACGGTTAGCGGGGCAGCGCGTACCCACGGCGCGCCATCGCGCAGCGCCAGGTCACCCTGCTCGAAGTAATGCAGCGCGTGGCCGCGCCGCTGCGCTTCCAGCAGCATGGCCAGGCTGGTGTCTTTGGCGACCTTGATCGCGCTAATGGGGTCCATCAGCACGGCGACCGAAAGGGTCATGGTGATTCTCCGTCATGCTCAAATGTGGGTTCGAAAAATATTCGATGACAGATCACCGGCTCAGCCGGATGGTTCGTCGTCGTTCGTCAGATTGACATCAACAGATGCGATGGTCGCCGACACGATCGATGGCGACAAGCTCGAAACCCTCGGAGCTGTCACCACGGGCCCGATGGTGCCAATATAGGTCACGTTGTGCGCGTTGCTTGTTGAGTCTGCGCGATTATTGCTTGACAGTTTCGAGGGGCAGGCAGTACACAACATGGCTTATCAAGCGCCGCCGCAGAGCGGACCTCGATACATGGGGTTTCGCGATTTCTGACACGTGCGAACGACGGCACATTAGTTGCTTGTCCTCGTGATTGACCTGAGCTCGCGCGAGTTCCGGGGGGAGTAGTGAATTTGAACGTTAGTGCTAATGACTTGACCGGTCTCAAGGTCATGGTGATCGACGACTCGAAAACCATCCGGCGCACGGCGGAAACTCTGCTGGCGAAGGAAGGTTGCGACGTGGTGACGGCAGTTGACGGATTCGAGGCGTTGGCCAAGATCTCCGACCAGAAGCCTGCGATTATTTTCGTCGACATCATGATGCCGCGGCTCGATGGTTATCAGACCTGCGCGCTGATCAAGAACAACCCGCAGTTCCGCGGCACGCCGGTGATCATGCTGAGTTCGAAAGACGGCCTGTTCGACAAGGCGCGCGGTCGTATCGTGGGCGCCGAGCAATATTTGACCAAGCCGTTCACCCGTGACGAGCTGCTTGGTGCCATCCATCGTCATGTCGTACCTGCAAGTCGCTAACTGCAGATTCTAAGGGGAACCTGTGGCCAATATTCTTATCATCGACGACTCACCGACCGACGTACGCGTGTTCACCACGCTGTTGGAGCGCGCAGGTCACCAGGTTGTTGCCGTCAACAGCGCCGAGGAAGGCATTGAGCGGGCGCGTGCCGACGTGCCGGGCCTGGTGATCATGGACGTGATCATGCCCGGCATGAACGGTTTCCAGGCCACGCGCACGCTCACCCGCGATCCGATCACCGCGGCGGTGCCGATCGTCATGATCACGACCAAATCGATGGAAACCGACCGCGTGTGGGGCCTGCGCCAGGGCGCGCGCGCGTTCATCACCAAGCCGGTGAATGAAAAAGAGCTGCTGACCTGCATCAATGATCTGCTGCCGGGTGCAGCATGAACCAGCCCGCCTACCGCATGCCCGTCATCAACCAAACCCCGTTTGAAATTCTGGCGCGCTACGAGCGCTTGTCGCTGGCGCATGCGTCCGACACGCGCGACAAACTGGAAGCGCCGGGCTTGTGGCGCGGCATCGGTTTTCGCGTCGGCGCGCGTCTGCTGGTCAGTGGCATCGACGAGATCAACGAGCTGCTGGCGGTGCCTGCGCTGACGCCGGTGCCCGGCACGCAGCCGTGGCTGCTCGGCGTGGCCAACGTGCGCGGCAACCTGGTGCCGGTGGTCGACTTTGCCCGCTTTCTGTTCGGTGAGCGCACGCAGCTCACCGACCGCACTCGCCTTCTCATCGTGCGCCAGGGCAACGGCAGCGTGGCGCTGCTGGTGGACGAAGTGTTCGGTCAGCGTACGGTCGACGAAGAGCAGCGGCGCGACGCCGTGCACGAGGACGATCCGCGCCTGACGCGCTTCGTCGAAAACCGCGTTGGCGAGCAGCAGCTGGGCATCTTCAGCATGAATCGATTGGTACGCGCACCGGATTTTCGGCAGGCCGCGGCCTGACGTATCGCGAGCACATTTGAACAAGAAGGGCCGGCGCCCGTCGTGGCCGGAATGGGTTAGCAAGTTCCGTATCGGCAGTCGCCCACAGCGCGGCGCCGATCGGATCAGGTCAGACGGACGAGGTGAACATGAGCACTACCGGGGGCGTTGGCAGGGAACGGGGTTATGCCGTTTATATTGTCCTGCTTGTGGTTTCGATTGGTTTTGCAGCGCTCGATTTCGGTCTGCTGAACCAGAAGAACAGCGAGGACCGGCAGGCCATCGCGCTGACCACGCAAATTCAGGTGCTTTCTCAGCAGACCGCAAAGTCCGCGCTGGAAGCAGCCAACGGTAACGCCGAGTCGTTCAACGAGCTGGCCGCCAACCGCAACTCGATCGATTCTGCCGTGCAGCGCCTGATCAAGGGCGATACGCACACCGGCATGCCGGCGTATGACGACAAAAACACCACCCTGACCGGGCGCGCCGTGATTGCATTGAGCGATTCGTGGAAGCAGCTCGACGGCGATATCGGCAAGATCCTCTCCAACAAGGCGCTGGTGACCGATTCGGGCGTGCGCGCCAACACGCTGGCGCAGCAGATGCCTCTGCTCAACTCGAGCATGGAGCAGGTGGTCAATATCCTGCAGCAGCACAACGGCAGCTCCGACCAGATGCTGGGTACATCCCGCCAGATGCTGTCCGGTGACCGCATCATTCGACGCGTGCAAGAAGTGCTGCAGGGTGGCGACAACGCGCAGTCGGCGGCCGACGGTCTGGCGCGCGATGCGCAGCTGTATGGCAACGTGCTGAAGGGTCTGCTCGAAGGCAACCCGGAGAGCGGCGTTAAGCCAATCGGCGACGCCAACGCGAAAAAGATTCTTTCCGACATGACCGACAGCTGGAACAAGCTGTCCGACCCGCTGGCCAAGCTGGTCGCCGCCGCGGGCAATCTGGCTGATGTCAAGCACGCCGGTAACCAAGCTTCGCTGGATTCGCAAACGGTGCTGCTGCGAGCCAACGACCTGTCCGAGCAGGTTGGCAAGCTGCCGCTGCGCCGGCTGTTCCCGAACGTATGGTGGGGCCTGTTCGGCGCGATTGCCGCGGTGGTGTTCGCCGTCGCGCTGGTGTTTACCCTGGTGGCCGATCAGCGTCGCCGCTTCGCCAGCAGCGCCGAGCTCAACCAGCGTAACCAGGAGGCGATCATGCGCCTGCTGGACGAAATGGGGTCGCTTGCCGAAGGTGACCTGACGGTAAAAACCACGGTGTCCGAAGACATTACCGGCGCCATCGCCGACTCGGTGAACTACGCTATCGACGAGCTCCGCTCGCTGGTGACGACGATCAACGAGACCTCCGAGCAGGTGTCTTCGTCCGCACAGGAAACGCAGACTACCGCGCGTCATCTGGCCGATGCGGCCGAGCAGCAGGCGCAGCAGATCAGCTCAGCCACCTCCGCGATCAATCAGATCGTGAGCTCGATGGATATCGTGTCGAAAGACTCCGCCGAATCGGCCGACGTGGCCGAACGCTCGGTGGAAATCGCCTCGCGCGGCGCCGAAGTGGTGCGTGAAACGATCTCGGGCATGGACTCCATTCGCGATCAGATCCAGGAAACCTCCAAGCGCATCAAGCGGCTGGGTGAGTCGTCGCAGGAGATCGGCTCGATCGTGGAACTGATCAACGACATCGCCGAGCAGACCAACATCCTGGCGTTGAATGCGGCGATTCAAGCGGCCTCGGCCGGTGAGGCCGGTCGTGGTTTCGCGGTGGTGGCGGACGAAGTGCAGCGACTGGCCGAACGCTCGACCAGCGCCACCAAGCGAATCGAAACGCTGGTACAGACGATTCAGTCCGATACCAACGAGGCGGTGAACTCGATGGAGCAGACCACCGCCGAGGTGGTCGCCGGTGCGCGTCTGGCGGAGGATGCCGGTAGCGCGCTGGGCGATATTGAGCGCGTTTCGCATGACTTGTCGGCGCTGATTCAGAGCATCTCCTCGGCGGCACGCGCGCAGTCTGCAGCGGCCACCGATGTCTCGGTATCGATGAACGCGATTCAGGAAATTACGTCGCAGACCTCGCAAGGTGCAAGCCAGACGGCCGACTCGATCGGTACGCTGGCGCAGCTGGCTAGCGATCTGCGCCGCTCGGTGGCGCATTTCAAGTTGCCTGGTTGATCACGCGAGTTGATCGAGCTAGTTGACCGAACTATCCGTCGCGCTGATTGCAGCGCGATGAATACAAGCACAGGACGGGGGGCATGCTCGTCGGTTGCGTAACGTGTTGTTGGGCAATCGTTGAGAGAGGCGCATGAGACTTCAAGACCACATCGATTTCACCACGCTGCAGTGGGTCAAGCCCGAGCTCGACGAAACGCTGTCGACCGCGCGCGAAGCGCTAGCGACTTACGTCGAGCATCCGACCCAGCGCGATGCCATGCGCTCGTGCGCCGATCACTTGCATCAGGTGCGCGGCACACTGCAGATGGTCGAGCTGTACGGCGCCGCGCAGGTCACGGCGGAGATGGAAACGCTGGCGGTTGCGCTGCTGCAGGACCAGGTCACCCACCGCGAAGAAGCCTATGCCTCGCTGATGCGCGGCCTGATGCAGCTGCCCGATTATCTGGAGCGCTTGTCGAGCGGCCATCGCGACGTGCCGGTGGTACTGCTGCCCCTGCTGAATGATCTGCGCGCCAGCCGCGAGCTGCCGGCGTTGACCGAATCGGCGATGTTTCACCCGAATCTGGATGCGTTCCTGCCGGAGCAAGCGCCAGCCGCCATGAGTGAATCGTATGCCGAAGCGCATCGCGGCGAGCTGGTGGATCTGCGCCTGCGTTTCCAGCAGCAGCTGCTGAGCTGGTTCCGTGGACAGGACGCTGCGCAGCAGCTGCTGGGCATGCGCACGACGCTGCTGGCGATCGCCTCGCGCTGCTATCACGTGCACGGCCGTCGGCTGTGGTGGATTTCTGCCGGCGTGCTCGAGGGCCTCGAGCAAGGCATGTTGAAAAGTTTTGCCGGTGAAATCCGTCAGCTGATCGGCAAGGTCGATCGCAGCATCCGTCAGCTGATCGAGCAGGGCGAAATCAGCCTGCGCGGCGGCGATGCCGACGACGTGTGCTGCAAGATGCTGTACATCGTGGCGCAGTCGAAAGAACGCAGCCCGCTGATGGAACAGCTGCGCATCACCTATGCGCTGGACAGTCTGCTGCCTGACGCGGCCGAACTGGAACACGCCCGTGGTTCGATGGCCGGCCACAACCGCGCCTTGCTCGACTCGGTATCGCGGGCGCTGAAGGACGACCTGCTGCGCGTCAAGGAAGCGCTTGATCTTTTCCTGCGCCAGGAAGACGCCGACCCGTCGCAGCTCGCCTCGCAGAGTGAAGTGCTCGAGCGCGTTGCCGACACCCTGGGCATGCTGGCGCTGAACGTGCCGCGCCGTGTGGTGATCGAACAGCGCCGCGTGCTTGACGAAATCGCCAACCGCCTGCGCAAGTCCGACGAAGAAACCCTGCTCGACGTCGCCGGTGCGCTGCTGTACGTCGAATCGTCGCTCGACGACCACATCGAAAGTCTGGGCTCCGAAGACGAAGCGCAGTCTACTGAAACGGTGCAAGGTCTGCCGCGCAGCGAGGCGCTAGGCGTCGTCACCGCGCTGATGCAGGAGGCGATCACCAACACCGGTAACGTCAAGGGCGCGATCGTCGCTTTCGTCGAATCCGGTTGGGAGCATAGCTATCTTGCCGTCGCCCCCGCCCTGATGGGCGAAGTGGCCGGCGCGCTGCGCATGCTGTCCGCACCACGTCCGGCCGATCTGGCCGAGGGCGTGGGCCGCTTCGTGGCCGAAGAGCTATTGATGGACCGACGCGTGCCCTCCGGCGAGCAGATGGATCATCTGGCCGACGCCCTGGCAGCGTTGGAGTATTACCTGGAAGCTGCGCGCGAACATCGCGGCGGCCTCGATCATATCCTCGACGTTGCCGAGCACAGCCTCGGCCTGCTCGGTTACTGGCCGCTGCCCGCCGCGCGCGCGCTGCCGCCGCCCGCGCTGGCCGCACCGACGGCAGACGCCGTGGAATCGACGACCGCCGAGTTTGCTTTTGGCGAGTCTACGGATGAGGCCACACACGACGAAGCGTTTGCGCACGAAGCACATCCCGAACTGACCGAGTCGGTCAGCATGTTGCCCGGCGACGATTTGGGCCATCTGTTTGTCGGCGACAGCGAACAGCCCGCCGCTGCAGCCCATAATCTGGACGGCTTGCGTCTGGCCGAAACGGAAACGACAGCGCCGCCGTCCTCGGACAACGTCGGTGCCGCGGACCCGGACGGCGACTGGATCGAGATCGAAGAAGAAGAGTTTGAAGAGCTTCCGGTACGCGATGCGCTGGCTGGCAAAACCACGTTCAATCTCGATGCCGAAGGCATCGATGACGATATTCGCGAGATCTTCCTAGAAGAAATGCAGGAGGAAATCGACAGCCTGCGTAACGGTGAAAAAGTCTGGCTGGCCGAGCCGACCCAGATATCCTCGCTGGTTACCCTGCGCCGCTCTTTCCACACGCTCAAAGGCTCGGGCCGACTGGTCGGCGCTGGCGTACTCGGCGAGTTCGCGTGGAAGGTCGAGGACATGCTCAATCGCGTGCTCGATAACACCATTGAGCCGCACGAAGGCGTGCAGGCCGTGGTTCATCATGCGATCGCCGCGCTGCCGGAGCTTCTTTCCGCGCTCAAAGGCGACGGTGAGCCGACGGCGCCGCTCAGCGCGATTATGCAGACTGCAGAAGAAGTCGCCGGCGGTCAGCTGACGCACGTGGAAGATCACCTCTCGACGGCTACCGAGATGGTTCGTCGCGTGGTGCGCCGGCGCATTCCCCGCTCCCAGGCGGCCGCCGATGCCGTGCCGGAAGCCAGCCTCACCGAGGGGCATACTGCCGCCGACAATCTTGCAGCCGTCGAGGAACCGACGCCGTTCGAGCCGAATATTTCGATGCCCGAGATGCCGCCGGTGGATCCGGTGCTGCTGGAAATTCTGCGCAGTGAAGTGGCCCAGTACCTGCATACCATCCGCGGTGCCATTCAGCGCAGCGATATCGAACTACCGATTGGCGAAGATCTGCTGCGTGCCGTGCACACGCTGCACGGCGCCATCGCCATGGTTGACATTCAACTGCTGACCCAGCTGCTGTCGCCGCTGGAAAGCCTGTTCAAGCGCCTGCGCGCGCTGAATATCGCGCTGCCGTCCGAAGGCGTGCGCATGCTCGAACAGACGGTCGATCTGGTCGACCACGTCATGGGTCAGTTTGACGAGGAGCAGCCGCAGCTTCCCAACGCCGACGTGTTGGCGGCGCAGATCACCGCGCTGCGCGACCGCTATCCTGAGTCGCAGGTTGCGCACGTTGTTTACGAACGGCAGGCGGACGAGGAATCGACGGTCGCGTCGCAAGAGGCCAAGGATTCCTCGGTCGAAAGCCACGCCTCCGAGGTACGGGGGGAAGAGCCAGAAGAGCCGTCCAATCACACTGACGCCGAAGCGCCGACGGAACCCGCGCATGTCGATGCGTCGAGCAACGACGCCGAATTCGATCCCGCGCCGCAAGTTGAACACGACGAAAGTGCCGGAACCACGGCGGAGTACGCCGCCGAGCCTATCCATGCGGAGTTAGATCG
>CAIKJM010000419.1 GCA_903827735.1 uncultured Rhodanobacter sp.
GGCCGTGGCGGCAATCGCGATGCCGTATAGGCCGCCGAGCGCAAACGCACCCCAGATCGCAAAGCACACCGCGATCACCGGCAGCGCGGTCGACTTCATCGACACACCCAGGCCGGCGATGATGTTGGTGCCGTGTCCGGTGGTCGAGGCCGCCGCGATGTGCTGCACCGGCTTGTACTGCGTGCCGGTGTAGTACTCGGTCACCCACACGATCACCCCGGTCAGCAGCAGCCCGATCAGCGAGCAACCCCAGAGGTTGATCGAGCCGTGGCTGAAGCCGGTCATCAGTTGCGTGGTGATCGGGTAGAACGCGGCCGCAGCCAATACCGCGGAAACGATCACACCCTTGTACAGCGCGCCCATGATCGAACCGCCTTGCTTCACCTTGACGAACAGCGTGCCGATGATCGAGGCGATGATCGACACCGCGCCCAGCAGCAGCGGGTACAGCACGGCGTTCGGGCCGACCTCTTCAGCCGTCAGGCCGCCGAGGAGCATGGTCGCGATCACGGTTACCGCGTAGGTTTCGAACAGGTCGGCCGCCATGCCGGCGCAGTCGCCCACGTTGTCGCCCACGTTGTCCGCGATCACGGCCGGATTGCGCGGATCATCCTCGGGAATGCCGGCTTCGACCTTGCCGACTAGGTCCGCGCCCACGTCCGCACCCTTGGTAAAGATGCCGCCGCCCAGGCGCGCGAAAATCGAGATCAGCGAGCTGCCGAAGGCCAAGCCGACCAGCGCATGCAGCGCCAGTTCGCCATGCATGCCCATCTGGTTCAGCACGATCCAGTAGCCGGCCACGCCGAGCAGGGCCAGCCCGACCACCAGCATGCCGGTGATCGCGCCGCCGCGAAACGCAACGTCCATCGCCGGGCTGAGCCCGTTACGCGCCGCCTCTGCCGTACGCACATTGGCGCGCACGGAGACATTCATGCCGATATAGCCGGCGGCGCCCGAAAGAATCGCGCCGAGCAGAAAGCCGATCGCCGTCGGCCAGTTGAGAAAGAAGCCGATCAGTAGCAACAGCACCACGCCGACGATGCCGATGGTGCGGTACTGGCGGTTAAGGTAGGCGCCAGCGCCTTCCTGAATTGCTGCCGCGATCTCCTGCATGCGCGCGTTGCCCGGCGATTGCGCCAGGATCCATCTTGCTGAAACCGCGCCGTAACCAATTGCTATCAACGCACACGCCAGAACGACGATCCACCAGCCATATTGCAGCAGCATCGGAGCCTCCCACGAGTAGTCACCCTAGTGCCGGGTCGTCCATCGGCAAACCCGGAGATAGCCACCCGGTTTGGGCGGTTGCACCGAGTATAGGCAGACCACGCCGCGCATCCTGTTGTGCGGCGCAATGCGTGGGCCATGTGGAGATGCGTCTTCGAAGCACGCGCGGATGCGCACTTCGAATGATCATTCGATCAAGCTGGCGAGTGAGGATTAAGGTGCAAAGTCCGGCAGCTTCTTCGCCACCGCTACATTCTTCAATTGCACGTAATGCGGCAGGCCGTCCTTGCCGTACGGAAGCGCGGCTTCGCCCGCGATCAGCGGACTCAGGTAGCGACGCGCCGCCGCGGTGATGCCGAAGCCGTCGCGGGTGATGAAGCTATTTGGCATTTTCTTTTCGTGGTTGGCGACCTTGCTCAGCGGCGCCGGCTGGATGCTCCAGCGGTAGGGCGCATCGCTGCTGCGCACGATGACCGGCATCACCGCGTTCATGCCTTTTAGCGCGTAATCGACGGCGGCCTTGCCGACCGCGTAGGCCTGCTCGGCATCGACCTTCGACGCCGCGTGGCGGGCGGAGCGCTGCAGATAATCCGGCAGCGCCCAGTGGTATTTGTAGCCGAGCTTTTCCTTCACCAGCGCGGCCAGCACGGGCGCCACACCGCCGAGCTGGGCATGCCCGAACGCGTCGCGGCCGCCCGCCTCGGCAAGGAACTGACCGGCCGCATTGCGCACGCCTTCGGAGGCGACCACGGTGCACCAGCCCACGCGTTCGACGGTGGCTTTGACCCTCGCAAGAAAGGCCGCCTCGTCGAAGACGTTCTCGGGGAACAGGATAATGTGCGGCGCCGCGTCAGCGCTGTCGCCGGCGAGTCCTGCGGCGGCGGCAATCCAGCCCGCGTGCCGGCCCATTACCTCGAGAATGAAGACCTTGGTCGAGGTTTCGGCCATCGAGGCGACGTCGAGGCTGGCTTCGCGGGTGGAGATGGCGATGTATTTGGCGACCGAGCCAAAGCCAGGGCAGCAGTCGGTCACCGCCAGATCGTTGTCCACTGTCTTGGGCACGCCGATGCAGCGGATGTCGTAGTTCATCGCCTTGCCGAGCTGGGAGATTTTCAGCGCGGTATCGGCCGAGTCGTTGCCGCCGTTATAGAGAAACCAGCGGATGTCGTGCGCGCGAAACACCTCGATCAGCCGCTCGTACTCGGCCCGGTTGGCGTCCAGCGACTTCAGCTTGTAGCGGCACGAGCCGAACGCGCCGCCGGGCGTATGCCGGAGCGCGGCAATCGCACTTTTCGATTCTTTCGACGTATCGA
>CAIKJM010000420.1 GCA_903827735.1 uncultured Rhodanobacter sp.
CTCACTCAAGGAGCCAACCCCATGAAAGCACCCGTTCGAGTTGCCGTTACCGGCGCCGCTGGTCAGATCGGCTACGCGCTGTTGTTCCGTATTGCCGCTGGCGACATGCTGGGTCCGGATCAGCCGGTGATCCTGCACCTGCTGGAAATCACGCCGGCGCTGCCGACCCTGCAGGGCGTGGTGATGGAGCTCAACGACTGCGCGTTCCCGACGCTGGCCGGCGTGGTCGCCACCGATGACGTCAATGTCGCTTTCAAGGACGTCGATTACGCGCTGCTGGTCGGTGCGCGTCCGCGCGGACCAGGCATGGAGCGCAAGGATCTGCTGGAAGCCAACGGCGCCATTTTTAGCCCGCAGGGCAAGGCGCTGAACGATCACGCCAAGCGCGACGTGCGCGTGCTGGTGGTCGGCAACCCGGCCAACACCAACGCGCTGATTGCGCAGCAGAATGCGCCGGATCTCGATCCGAAATGCTTCACCGCGATGGTGCGCCTGGACCACAATCGTGCGCTGAGCCAGCTGGCCGAAAAAACCGGTGCGCACACGACCGATATCAAGAAGGTCACCATCTGGGGCAACCACAGCTCCACCCAGTATCCGGATCTGCACGAGACCACCGTCAAGGGCAAGCCCGCGCTGGAGCAGATCGAGCAGTCCTGGTACGAGAACGATTTCATTCCAACCGTGCAGCAGCGCGGCGCGGCGATCATCAAGGCGCGCGGTGCGTCGTCGGCGGCGTCCGCAGCATCCGCGGCGATTGATCACATGCGTACCTGGGCACACGGCACCGCCGAAGGTGACTGGGTTTCGATGGGCATTCCTTCGGACGGATCGTACGGTGTCGAGCCCGGCGTGATCTTCGGCTACCCGGTCACCGTGAAGGGCGGCAAGTACGAGATCGTGCAGGGCCTGAAGATCAACGCGTTCTCGCAGTCGCGCATCGATGCGACCCAAAAGGAGCTGCGCGAAGAGCGTGCGGGCGTCGAGCATCTGTTCGCCAAGAAATAATTGGCGACGCAGTCCGCAACGTTTCGCGAAGAGGTTCGGCCGCAAGCCGGCCCTTTTTTTAGTACTCGGCCTGCGCTTAGCGTGCGCGCACTGACGCACTGACGCACTGCGGAAGCGGGCACTTTCGCCATGCGCTAAAATGGCGTTTTGGGTAAAGCAGCCATGACGAAAATCGCATCTCCCGGCGCTCGTTTTCGAGCGGCAGTCGCGGAAGAGCAGCCGCTGCAGGTCGTCGGGGCAATCACCGCCTACGCGGCCCGCATGGCCCAGCGTAGCGGCTTCAAGGCGCTTTATCTGTCCGGCGGCGGCGTGGCGGCCAATTCGCTGGGCATGCCCGATCTGGGTATCAGCACGATGGAAGACGTGCTCACCGACATCCGGCGCATCACCGACGTGTGCGAGCTGCCACTACTGGTCGACGTGGATACCGGCTGGGGCGGGGCGTTCAATATCGCGCGCACGGTGCGTTCGCTGATCAAGGCCGGAGCGGGCGCTCTGCATATCGAGGATCAGGTCGCGGCCAAGCGCTGCGGTCATCGGCCCGGCAAGGCAATCGTCTCGAAACAGGAAATGGTCGATCGCGTCAAAGCGGCCGTCGATGCGCGCAGCGACGAGCAGTTCGTCATCATGGCGCGTACCGACTCCATTGCCGTCGAAGGCCTGGAATCGGCAATCGAGCGAGCGAAGGCCTGCGTGGACGCAGGCGCCGACATGATTTTTCCCGAAGCCATCTACACGCTTGA
>CAIKJM010000421.1 GCA_903827735.1 uncultured Rhodanobacter sp.
CCGTTTGCCGCCCCGGCGATCCATCCCAACTATCTGGCAACCGGGCAGGACATCGCCGAGGCGCGCATGGGCGTGCGGCTGTTGCGCGAAATCGCCCAGACCCGCCCGCTGGCCGACATCATCGTCGAGGAACTGGTGCCCGGGCCCGCGCTGGCCGACGAAGAGGCGCTGCTGTCGGCGCGCGCGCTGGAAAAGAGTATCGGCAGCATGCCTGCCAATGCGCAGAAGCTGACCCCCGACCTGCGCGGCGTCGACGCGGACGACGCGCTGTCCGACGTCGCCTACGACAAGGGATCGTGGTTTCTGCGCACGCTGGAGCAGCGCTTCGGCCGGGCCGACTTCGATGCCTACCTGCGCAGCTACTTCGACCACTTCGCGTTTCAGAGCATCACCACCGAGCAGATGCTGGCCTATATGAAGCCCAATCTGATCGACAAATACCCGGGCAAGATGCGCTGGGCCGAGGTGCAGGACTGGGTCTACGGCACGGGCATTCCCAAGGACGCGCCGCTGCCTGACTCGCCGCGCTTCGACGATATCGACAAAGAGCGCACGGCGTTTCTCGCCGACAAGCTCACTGCCGACAAGCTCGATGCGAAGGGCTGGAACACGCAGGAGTGGATGTACTTCCTCGACCGCTTGCCCGACGTCACGGCGCTGACGAAGATCAAGACACTCGACGCTGCATGGCATCTCACCGGCACGCCCAATGCGGAAATCGGCATGCGCTGGTATGTACACGCCATCGCCGCCGGCGACAAGGACGTCTGGCTCGCCGCGGCCGAGCACATGACCCGCATCGGACGTCTCTATCTCACGCTGCCGCTGTACAAGGCCTTCGCGAAAACGCCCGAGGGCCTCGCTTATGCCAAACAGGTTTACGCGAAAGCCAAGGCTGGCTATCACCCGCTGACCCAGCAGGCAGTAGAAGGAATTCTGGCAAAAGCGAGCGCTGCCAAAAAGTAAACGGCGCCACGTATATGCTCGTATCGGCCGAGACGTATCACCGACACGTTTGTATTCACTGAAACACTTCAAAGAATTCTGCTATGGCTCTTCCTCCCTCGACCAAGCCAATCCCGACCACTCGCCCACTGTGGAAACGCCTGCTGCTGCGGCGGCTGAAGTTTCTCGGGTGGATCGCGGGCGTTCTCATCGTCGTGCTGGGCGGCAGCTATCTGTTTGCGCCGCAATGGCTGATGAAGGCGAATTTCATGCGCGAGGCGATGGCGGCGAATCTGGAAACGCATTCGGTGCAGGTCGGTGACACGAAGTGGGTGTATTACGAGGGCGGCCAGGGCCAGACCATCGTGCTGCTGCACGGCCTGGGCGACAGCAAGGAGGTGTGGCTGGATGTGGCCAAGCTGCTGACGCCGCACTTCCATCTGGTCATTCCGGACCTCCCCGGCTGGGGCGAATCGACGCGGGTCGCCGGCGCCAGCTACAACGTCGACGCCCAGGCGGCCCGGCTGCAGGCCTTCGTGCAGACGCTGCAGATGCAGCGCTTCATCCTGGTGGGACATTCGCTGGGTGGAGCGATCGCAGGCGTGTATGCCGCCGAGCACCCCGACCACGTCAGCGAGCTGGCGCTAATCGACTCGTTCGGACTGAAATACAAGGAGAACGCGTTCGCGCGTGATGCCATGGCCGGCAAAGACCCGTTCGTTTTCGACGATCGCGCCGGCTTCGAGCGGATGACCACACTGGCGCTGGATAAGCCACTGGACCTGCCGGGTCGCTTTGTCGACGTGCTGATCAAGCGCAATCAGGCTGATCGGACCTTTATCGAGCAGACCTTCCAGGAGCTGCGGGAACCCTCGCAATATCTCGCCGTGCAGAACCGTCTCGGCGATCTGACGATGCCGGTGCTCGGCGTGTGGTGCCGGGACGACAAGATCATCGATATCTCTGCACTGGACAGCCTGCGCGACGGCCTGACTCATTCGGCCGCCATCAGCAGCAGCACCCTCAACGGCTGCAACCATATTCCGATGCTGGAAAAGCCCGACGCCACGGCGCAGATCCTTACGGGCTTTGCGCTGTCGCACTAGCGCCTCAGCCCTGTGGCAGCGGCATTCACGCTCCCAGTCAGGTCGGAGTGGTTATCTTTGCCGCAGGGACAAATGGCTCATCATTATGATTTGCGCACAGCAACATGTGACAATGACCCTATAGATCCGGAGACATGCGTGTGTATTTGCAAGAAGACGGCATGGTGCAACCACCGATAAGACGAACCCTGTGGCGCTCCTTTGTGGACGCGGTCATGCGGATGTCTTCTACCCGAGCCAACTACTGGGCAGAGGTCGTCGTGGACGGAACATTGGCGCTGCTGCTGTTCTTCGAAGGCTGGCGGCACCTCGCCGGAGGCCTGATGGAAGGCGTGGCGGCGATCGTGTTGGGCCTGTTCGCGTTCAGCTTTGTGGAATATTTCTTCCATCGTTGGATGTTCCACACGCGCATTCCGCTGTTCGCCCAAGGCCATCGCCTGCATCACGAGAAGCCGCTGGGCTACGACTCGCTGCCCTTTTTTCTCCCTGGCGCGGTGCTGTTCGTTCTGACGGGCCTGCTGGTGCTGATCCTGCCGGTCGGCTTCGCTTTTCTGATGATGGGCGCGGTCACCCTGGGCTATATCGCCTACGGCCTGAGCCACTTCACCATTCACCACGTTCGCTTCAAGCATCCGCTGATGCGGCGCTGGGCCGGTTCGCACCACGTGC
>CAIKJM010000422.1 GCA_903827735.1 uncultured Rhodanobacter sp.
CTGTGGCTGACGAAAATACGCACTGGCGACAGCGAGCACCTGAAAGAATTTACCGCCGCCGCCATGGCTGAGCTGGTCATGTAGACCGTTGGCTTACGTCACGGCTCTGCTGACGACGTTGAAGCAGACTTAGCGAGTGGTCACGCTAGCGGTATTCGTGGCCACCGGAGCTGTGCTGGCGGCAGACTGACTGATGCCGATGGCAATGGTGAACAGCAGCGCCACGGCGGTAGCGATGTGTGGAAAGCGGCTGGTGCTAACGGTTTGCGACTTGAACATGATGGCAACTCCCTGGAAAAGCAAAGACGGCGCAGTGGCGGCGTCTGTTGCGATGCATCATCAGCAATCGGTGCGATTGAGGCCAATCGTTTGTTTCCATGACTTCGATATGCGGCCCCTATGGCGAGGTACGCGATCACGCCAACGAACCCGCCGATACGCAAGCCATGGCTTGCGTGCCCGTTCCAGCGAAATACCTGCCATCGGCCATCTTGCTCACGACGCGCTGCGTGCCGCCACGGCATCAGTCGCCGTTTGACGTCGAGGCAAGCGCGAGCCGAACACCCCACTCTGTCAGCGTGCACTGCTCTCGAGATGGGAGTATGGATGGCGGTTGAACCAAGACAGTCGTTCGCCACGATGGCGAGCTGGTCGACCGAGGACGGCAATGGATTCGATAGAACTCGTATTGGCGATGCTGCTAGCCGTAGTCGCCAGCAGCTACGTCGTGCGTATTCTCCCGCTGCCGATACCGCTGCCGCTGGTGCAGATCGCAATGGGCGCAGGTATTGCTGGCGTGCTCGATCACGGCGTGGTGCTGGACCCGCAGATTTTCTTTCTACTGTTTCTTCCGCCGCTGCTGTTTCTCGATGGCTGGCGCATTCCAAAAGACGGACTGCTGCGCGACAAGACGGTGATCCTGCAACTGGCGCTAGGCCTGGTGGTGTTTACCGTGGTGGGTGCGGGCTTTCTCATTCACTGGCTGATTCCCGCGATGCCGCTGGCGGTAGCGTTTGCGCTGGCCGCCATCGTCTCGCCGACCGATCCGGTGGCGGTGTCATCGATCGCCGCACGCGTGCCCATTCCCAAACGCCTGCTGCATATTCTCGAAGGCGAATCGCTGCTCAACGATGCGACCGGCCTGGTGTGCTTCCGCTTCGCCGTGGCCGCTGCGATAACGGGCAGCTTTTCAATGGGCTCGGCGTCGCTGACTTTTCTCTGGCTGGCCGGTGCCGGCGTCGCGGTGGGCGTTGGGTTTACGCTCGGCGTCAGTTATGTGCAGCGCCTGCTTTCGCGGCAGTTCGGCGAAGAAACCGGCTCGCCGATCCTGATCAGTCTACTGATTCCCTTCGGCGCCTATATGCTGGCCGACCGCCTCGAAGCCTCCGGCATTCTGGCGGCAGTGGCAGCCGGCATCACCATGAGTTACGTCGAGCTCAGCGGTCGCGCGCTGGCCACCACCCGCGTGCAGCGCACCGCGGTATGGAACATGGTGCAGCTGGCGCTCAACGGCATCGTGTTCGTGTTGCTCGGCGAGCAATTGCCGAAAATTCTGCGTGGCGCCGTAGCGGCGACCGAACAGAGCGCGCATCTCAACCGTTGGTGGCTGCTGGTCTATGCGCTGGCTATTAGCGCGGGCCTTACTTTGCTGCGGCTGGTGTGGGTGTGGGTGTCGCTAAGACTGAGTTTGTTTGTGGCGCGCCATCGGGGGCAGCCAATAGAGAAGCCGAACTGGCGACTGGTGCTGGCCACCTCGCTGGCCGGCGTGCGCGGCGCACTGACGTTGGCAGGCGTGCTTAGCCTGCCGCTGCTGATGCCTGATGGTTCGCCGTTCCCCGCGCGCGATCTGGCGATATTCCTGGCCGCCGCGGTGATTCTTCTGTCACTGCTGATGGCCGCTATCGGCCTGCCGCGTCTGCTGAAAGGGCTGCAGCTGCCGGCCGAGCCGTTGCCGCAGCGGCAGGAGGATCACGCGCGCCACGCTGCAGCTATTGCTGCCATCGCCGCGATTGAAAAATCGCAGCGGCAGTTGATGGAGAACAGCGTGGCAGCCGACGCTGAAATGTACTCGCACGCCGCCGCACGAGTGATTGCGCTTTACCAGCATCGGCTGGATCGCGATGCCTCGAACGAAACCGATGCCAAGCAGCTGCGCAAGGCCGATGACATAGAAATCGCGTTGCGCCTTGCCGCCCTTCAGGCCGAGCGCAGCGAGATCTTCAACCTGGCGCGGCACTCGCTGATCTCCGACGAGACCTCGCGCCGCCTGGTGCGTGAAATCGACCTTGCCGAAGCGCGCCACCGCGTGGAGTCATGAGTCGCGATATCGGCGTCGGTTGACGATGAAGAAGACTTAAGCGTTACACCGCCGTCAGATGTTGTAGGACCAACTCGCTCGCCAAAAATAATTCGTCGGCCACGTATTGTGAGCTGAGACCGGGTTTACGCGGCCGCGCGCGACGCTGCCCTTTCAGCGTAAGCCTCGCAGACATCGGTGCGATGAATTCATTCCGAGACCCAGTCGACAAATCCCTGGTGCGTACATGCACATACGAAATTTTCCAATTATGGCCGGGCCACTTAATGGATACCCTCAAACGCTGAAACATTCTGGTCATGGTTATTCGGACGCATCAACCATTCCGCGTGGTGAAACAGTGCATGTATTCGCACGCACAACATCGACCCATCGTAAAACTTTACTGCTGAGGAGGTCAGCAAGATCGCAGGGACCGTCGTGACGACGATACACAAGGAGGTGGGAATCAAGCTGTGTTTTGTTTCGGGAATAACGGGGAGCCCGGATCGTCCGGGCCCATCGGCCACAACAACTAGCTTCCACTGGAGAAAAGCATGCAATCAAAGAATTCTTCCGCTGCACGTCGACTCATCAAAATCGCCGTCGCGGCAAGTCTTGTCTGCGCAGCCTCAGCCTCTGTTCCCGCCGCGTTCGCGGCACCCGCCGTCGCCGCCGGCGATCAAGCGCAAGCCCCCTCGATGGTGCAGGCGCAGGCCATTCAGAGCTGGCACGAAGACATCACCCGCATGTCGACTCCCGCCGAAGGCTGCTTCCAGGCGACGTTCCCCAGCATTCTGTGGAAACAGGTGTCCTGTTCGCAGGTCCAGCCGTTTTCCCACCCGCTGCCGCGACGCCCGGATGCGCTGAGCCGGTTTGCACTGAGCTCGAGCGCAAGTGGTGGCGGTACGCAGACCACCGGTAACGGTGCCGATTACGCCATCGAAACGTCGACCCTGATCAGCAGCGCCACCGGCACTTTCCCCTCGGTGACCGGCGTGACGTCCGAAAAAAGCGTGGGCGTGGCGGCGTTCGGCGGCGGCGGCATCCTGGGTGCGAATGAGTACACGCTGCAGGTGAACTCGAATTACAACAAGACCACCGCCGCTTGTAAGAGCCATTCGGGCTGCACGGTATGGCAGCAGTTCCTCTACTCGCCCGATTACAGCACCAAGGGCAAAGCGGCTGTGTTCATCCAGTACTGGCTGCTCGGCTACGGCGGCAGCAGCTGCCCCAGCGGCTTCGGCAGCGACGGCTCCGGTGACTGCTATAAGAACAGCTCGGCGGTAACCGCGCCGGATGTGCCGGCCACCCAGCTGGGCAATCTCAAAATTACCGGCACGGCCACCAACGGCGGCAATGACACGGTGGTATTCACCAACGGCACCACGGCATACTCGCTCACCGCCAAGGACAGCGTCCTCGATATCGCCACTGCCTGGGATCAGACCGAGTTCAACGTCGTCGGTAACGCCGGTGGCTCCGAAGCGGTGTTCAACTCCGGTTCGTCGATCACGGTAAAGCTCGCCGTGGCCGATGGCAGCACCGCAACGCCGACCTGCGCCTCGAATGCCGGTTCAACCGGCGAAAGCAACAACCTGAACCTGGGCAGCTGCAGCGCTGTCGGCGGCTCATCGCCGTACATCCAGTTCA
>CAIKJM010000423.1 GCA_903827735.1 uncultured Rhodanobacter sp.
CGGCTCGACCGCAACAACAATGGTCACCACCTGCACGGCGGCCACGAGGGTTTCCACCAGGCGGTCTGGAACGTCGACCGCGATGGCAACGGACTGCTGCTGACCCTGCACTCGCCCGACGGCGAAGGCGGGTTTCCGGGCAATCTTGACGTGCAGGTGCGCTACGAATTGCAGGACGACGGCACGCTGCGCCTCGACTATCAGGCCCGCACCGACCAAGCGACGCCGATCAATCTCACCGCGCATCCGTACTTCAACCTCGGCGGTGCGCGCGGGGATATACGCGATCACCTGCTGTGGATCGACGCCGAAGATTTTCTCGCCGTCGATGCCGGCATGATTCCCGCCGGAAAGGAAAGTGTCGCCGGCAGCGCCTTCGATTTTCGTCACGCTGCCCCGCTGGGCTCGCGTCTTACCTGGCCGCATCCGCAGCTGGCTGTCGCCCACGGTTTCGATCACTGCTACTGCCTGCGTGAACCGCACGGCCAGCCGCGCAAGGTCGCCCAGGTCATCGATCCAGCCAGCGGGCGTCGACTTACCGTCATCACCGATCAGCCGGGCCTGCAGCTCTACACCGGGCAGTACCTGGGCGAGTCACCCAAACGCAGTGCCGGCTTTTACAAAGCGTTCGACGGCTTGTGTCTGGAGGCGCAAGCCTTCCCAGACCAGATCAACAGCGCCACCGCTGAACGCGTGGTGCTTCGACCGGGTGCCGTGTATCGCCAAAGCACCGCGTATCAGATCGATACGCTTTAAAAACGGCAAGCGCGGCATCTAGTCGTTGACGGGCTGGCTCGTTGGCTCCGATGCGGTCGAGCTGAGCCGGCGCTCGCGCAGGCACCGAACCAGCGCCAACAGCAGCGCTAGCGCCGGTACCAGCACGCCGGGGTTACCAACTTTCGCCGTGGCGAATCCGCCAGCGCAGGCGCCGATGGCAAAGCTGCAGCACACCATCACGAACAGCCGCGCCTTGTGCAGTGCTACAGCGTCGCCAGGCGGAAAAAGCCCGGTAAACAGCAGCTCGGCGGTGCGCCGCAAGTTGCCGGTAGTCATCACCGAGCTGTAGGGCGATCCCTCGACCTTGGCGAAGCTGGTGCTCTGCAGCGCCGCGAGAAATGCCACGCCAAGCACGATCGGCAGATCCGGAAAACTGCGTGGCAACACCGCTACGACAAGTAGAAAAACGATTTCGATCGCGAGGCTGAGCAGGGCCGTGCGCTGCTTCGACCGTCGCGACTCGTGCAGGCGGAGCCGAATGGCCACAAACCCGCCGATAAAAAACGCCAGGATTGGCGGCACATGACGCAGTGACTTCTCCCACTGCCCTGACGCCGCGTAAATACCGAGCAGCACGACATTGCCGGTCTGAGCGTTGGCAAACACGCCGCCGTGACCGAGCCAAGTAAACGCGTCCAGAAATCCCCCGGAGCCACTGAGCAGCATCGCCACCGCGACGGTCTCTTCCGGGCGCGCTACCGCGTCCTTCCCATGACCTTTCAGCGTGAGAACAAGTGTCTGGATCGACGTTTTCAGAATCTGCTCCCGGCCGGTTCACACGAACCTAAAAGCCGCGCGCCGAGCCTGACATACCTCGCGCACCCTGCTCAAGCCAAAAGGCGGCGGCCCGAAAATTCCTGCGACCGTCACCGTTGCGTGTTTCTCTGCGATCATGCGCGGGTTGCCGCTTCTGCCAGGCTGCTGGGGCGGTGTGGCACTTAGCATTCCCTCCATCGCCGTTTCGACTCTCCGCCGTGGTCTGCCACATGACTGACACCACCTCTGTTGATCGATTCCCGTTTATTGGCGGTGGCTCCGAGATGGCCGTGATGATTCGCGCCTTCGACTGGAGCCGCACCCCGCTCGGTGATATCGATGAATGGCCAGATACGCTAAAGACGGCGACGGCGCTGATTCTGCGCTGCGACGCGCCGATGACCATTCTGTGGGGCGAACCGGGTTATCTCATCTATAACGACGGCTATGCCAGGCTTGCCGCGGCCCGTCACCCTGCTCTATTGGGTATGGGGGTGCGCGAAGGCTGGCCCGAGGCCGCCGATTTCAATAGCCACGTGATTGAACAGGTGCTTGCCGGCAACAGCCTGGTCTACCGCGATCGGCACATGGTGCTGCTGCAAACGGGCAAGCCGGAAGATGTATGGCTCGATCTCCTCTACAGCCCGCTGGTCGACCTCGACGGCGTCGCACGCGGCGTGCTGGCCCTGGTGCGCGATACCACCCAACAGTTTCAGGTCGAGCAGCGCTTGCGCGTAGCCCAGGAAGCGGGCGGCGTAGGCACATTCGAGTGGTATCCGGACGAGGGCCGAATGGAAGTGTCCGACCAGTATCGGCGGGTGTGGGGGCTCCCGCCGAACGAACCGATTAACGACGCGCTGCTGGTCGACATGGTGCATCCGGACGATCGGCATCTGGTCGGGCCCAATCGCTTGAGCTCGTCCAATCCAATCAGCTATTCCGAATTTCGCCTGGTCCATCCGAAGACCGGCGAGATCCGCTGGATTGCGCGACGCGGTGAAACGCTGGCACTCGATGGATCGGGCCGTGCGCCCCGCTACATCGGCATCGCGATGGACATTACCGATCGCAAAAAGGCCGAAGAGGCCGTGATCGAGAGTGAAGCCCGCTGGCGCAACCTCTTCGCGGATATGCAGGAGGGCTTTTTCATCGGCCGCGCTGTACGCGACGACGCCGGGCGCATGGTCGATTTTCTCATCACTGAGCTCAATCCGGCGTTCGGCAAGCAGACTGGCCTCAATGTACGCGCGTCGATGGGTCGCTCCATTCGCAGCCTGGTGCCCGATGTACCGCTATCGGTCATCGATGCCTATGCGATGGTGCTCGAGTCGGGCGAAGCCTCGCAGATGGAAGTGCATATTCCCACGCTGGAAAATCGCTGGTTCGAGGCGCGTGCACGAAAGATCGACAAAGAGCGCTTCGCCGTATTGTTCATGGATATCTCCGAACGCAAGGCAATCGAAGATGCCATGCGCGAAAGCGAGGCACATTTCCGCACGCTGGCGCAGTCGTTGCCGAACCACGTCTGGACCACCGACGTCGATGGAAAAATCGAGTGGTTCAACGATCGCCTCTATGCTTATGCCGGCGTCGAGCCCGGCTCGATGGAAGGCGACAAGTGGTTCGCCCTCGTGCACCCGGACGACGTACAGCCGACCGTCAACGCCATGCGTAAGGCGCAGGAAACGGGCGATAACTATCAGACCGAACTGCGCCTACGCCGGCATGATGGCGAGTACCGCTGGCACCTGGCGCGCGCCGTTCCCATAGCCGGCCGCGACGGCGAACCCATACGGTGGCTGGGCACCAGCACCGATATCGACGATCAAAAAGCAGCCGAGGCCGCGCTGAGCAATCTGGCCGCCACGCTGGAAGAGCGTGTCAGCGAGCGCACAGCCGAACTGATCAAGACCCAGGACGCGCTGCGCCAGAGTCAGAAAATGGAGTCGATCGGCAACCTCACCGGCGGCATCGCGCACGATTTCAATAATCTGCTGCAGGTGGTCAGCGGCAATCTGCAGCTGTTGGGCAACGATGTCGCCGGCAACGAGCGCGCCGAGCGCCGCGTACAGAATGCGATGGCCGGCGTTACGCGCGGATCGAAACTGGCCTCGCAGCTATTAGCGTTCGGCCGACGTCAGCCGCTAGCGCCGAAAGTGGTCAACGTGGCTCGCCTCATTCGCGATCTCGACGAGCTGCTGCGCCGCTCGCTCGGCGAAGGCATCGAGCTGGAGACCGTGATTGGCGGCGGCCTCTGGAATACGCTGATCGACCCGGGCAATGTCGAGAACGCGCTGCTCAATCTGGCGCTTAACGCACGCGATGCGATGGACGGCCAGGGTCGGTTGACGATCGAAGCTGGCAACGCGACACTCGATCAGGACTACGCCTATCGCTATCCGGAAACGACGCCCGGCGAGTATGTGATGATCGCGGTCAGCGACACCGGCTGTGGCATGACGCCGGACATTATCGAGAAAGTCTTCGAGCCATTCTTTACCACCAAACCCGAGGGCCGCGGCACTGGCCTCGGCCTGTCGATGGTGTACGGCTTCGTCAAGCAGTCTGGCGGTCACGTCAAGATCTATAGCGAGCCCGGTCACGGCACGACGATCCGGATGTATCTCCCGCGTTCGACGCAGGCCGAAGATCCCTTGCTTGATACGGAATCCGGCCCGATCGTCGGTGGCAACGAAACGATTCTCGTGGCCGAGGATGATGACGCGGTGCGTGATACTGTCGTCGCCCTGCTCGGCGAGCTCGGCTATCGCGTACTCAAGGCCAAGGATGCACAAGGCGCGCTAACCATCATCGAAAGCGGCATCGCCATCGACCTGCTGTTTACCGATGTGGTGATGCCCGGAGATCTGAAAAGCCCCGAACTCGCCAGCCGGCTGCGCCAGCGTTTGCCGGATATGGCGATTCTGTTTACCTCGGGCTATGCGGAAAATTCCATCGTGCACGGCGGCCGCCTCGACGAAGGCGTCGAGCTACTGAGCAAACCCTATACGCACGAGGCGCTGGCGCGGCGGCTGCGTCAGTTGCTGGATGGGCGTCAGCCGCGCAACACAGGGCATAGCGCACCGCCCGCGTCGGCGCCGCGCACAGGCAATCGCCGGCTGCCCGCGCAAGCCGCCCGGCCGCTGCATATTCTGCTGTGCGAAGACGACGATCTGATTCGCATGAGCGTTGCCGAGATGCTTGAATCGCGCGGCCACCGCGTACTCGAAGCCGACAGCGCTGCGCGCGCGGTGCAAATCCACGGCGAGCAGCACGTCGATCTGCTGCTGACCGATATCGGCCTGCCCGACGCGTCCGGCATCGAACTCGTGCAAGCATTGCGTACACTTTCTCCCCACCTGCCCGTGCTGTTTGCCACCGGCCAACTAAACACTGGCGACATTCCCAAAGACGCACGCACCGCATCGATACTCAAGCCTTATGGCGTCGAGGCGTTGCTGCAGGCAATCGATGGACTGCGTCTGGCGACGTGATATCGCCAGAGCGCGAAGTACTCTGACAACAATGTCTGCGAGTGCAGTTCAACGTCGGCGTGAGTCGCCATTAAGGGTGCAATCGCTGCGCGCCTATACCCGATGACTTTTTGCTCTAGAGGCTCACCGCCCGAAGATAATTTCCTTGCCTTCGTGATCGCGATCCCAGCCACGCAGCTGGTCGCGGATGTGGGCGATGCGCTGGCGGCCTAGAGCGTTGCGCTCTTCGTCCAAGACATGACCATCGAGCAGTTCGGCCAGGCGCTGGGCGGTGGGCAGCATCGCATCCCAGGCATCGAGTGCGGACAGGGGGCCCGGGAGGGTCATGAAAAAGCTGACGCCGGGGGTACGCAGCGCGTCGAGTCGCACCAGGTCGAAATTGCCCGGCTTGAGCATATTGGCCACGCTGAAGATCGGACCCAGTTCACGCTTGCCTTCCAGCAAGCGGTGGTAGATGCCCATATCGCCAAATTCAAGACCGGCCTTTTCTGCAGCCACCACCAGGTTCGGCCCATTGAAATGTTCGCCCTCGCGGGCCACCACGAACAGCGTGACGATACGCTCGACCGGCAGCTGCGCAGGGCGTCGACCGAGATCGGAACGCGGCGGAATTTTCGGCGCCGGTGCCGGAGCGGGCGCAGGCAGGGGAGCGGCCGGGGGTGCCACCGAGATCTCCGGCTGCGGCAGAGGGCTGTCCTCGTCGGAAACGCTGGGCGCGCGCAGCGCATCGACGATGGACGCGGCGTGACCGACCAGCTTCGACGGCATCGGCTTGCTGCTCGGACGCTCGCCGGACAAGGTGGCGCCCAGGCGCTCCAGCTCCGCGCGCATGCCGACATCCAGCTCGCCCTGCTTCGGCTTGACCGGCATGTCGAAGGCATCGTCGTAGGACGCATCGCGCGCGCTGAAAGACGGCGTGTCGTCGCCGATGTCGTCATCCCCGAGCCGGGGCTCGCGACGTTCGCCTGACGATGCGCTGGGTACCACGCGGCGCTTGCCCTGCTCTTTCTTCGGCTGACCGAACAGCCAGATCAACGCCAGGATGATGAGGGAAATAATAAGCAGCGGAATACCGACCGCAGGGTTCCAGGCAAAAGCGAGCACGGGTTGCATGGTCATCGTGAAGTCCTCAGAGCCTGTTTGTGATCTCCGCGTCGCCCGCGCCCGGAGCGGTTTGACTGCAGGGCAAGGAAGATCGAGGGAGTGTACGTCGGTACACGACCGAGTGATGACGCCGGCCTGCAGTCAAACC
>CAIKJM010000424.1 GCA_903827735.1 uncultured Rhodanobacter sp.
CAGCGCACGCCCTTGGGGATAAAGACAAAGCTGCCGTCGGAGAACACGGCGGAGTTGAGCGCGGCGAAAAAGTTGTCGCCGGTCGGCACCACGCTGCCCAGGTACTGCCGCACCAGTTCGGGATGTTCGCGGATCGCCTCGCTCATCGAACAGAAGATCACGCCGGCCGCCGCCAGCTCCTTGCGGAACGTGGTACCGACCGACACCGAGTCAAACACGGCGTCCACCGCCACGCCGGCGAGTTTGGCGCGCTCGTGCAGCGGCACGCCGAGCTTCTCGTACATTTCCAGCAGCTTGGGGTCGACTTCGTCAAGCGACTTCAGGCCGGCCTTGGGCGCGGCGTAATAGCTCAGCGCCTGATAGTCGACTGGCTCGATCTTCAGCTTGGCCCAGTCCGGCGTCGGCATGGTCAACCAGTGGCGATAGGCGTCGAGGCGCCAGTCGGTCATCCACTCCGGCTCGCGCTTGATCGCGGAAAGCTGGCGGATGATGTCCTCGCTCAGGCCCGGCGGCAGGCTGGTCATCTCGATATCGGTGACGAAACCGGCCGAATAGCTGCGGCCGAGCGCCTCGGCCACATCGGCGTTGTCGCGCAGCGCGGTGCTGGTGCTGTCGTTGGTCATGGTCTGGTTCATTCGGTAGTGACGCCGCCGGAGTTTGACCGGACAGCCGCGGTATCGGCGGCCGTTGCGGCAATCCGCCGGGGTGCGGTTTTTTTGGGCGAGGGCGGGTTGCTCAGATCGACGACGGGCAGGCGCGTTTTGAGCATGTCGGCCAGGCTCACCGCTCGCAGCGCGCTGTCCAGCACGCTGTTGACCTGCTGCCAGCTGCCGCGCACGCCGCACTGCGATTCGCGATCGCAATGGCCTTCGGCCAAGCTGCATTCGGTCATGCCGATCGGACCTTCCAGCGCCTCGACGATCTCGGCCAGCGAAATATCCGCGGCCGACCGTGCCAGCCGATAACCGCCGTTGACGCCGCGAAACGACTCGACCAGCGAGGCGTGGCCAAGCGCCTTCAGCAGCTTGCTCACGGTCGGCAGCTCCAGTCGTGTTTCATCCGCGATCTGCCCGGTGGTGAGCACATCGTGCGGATGCGCCGCGATGCAGGTCATCACCACAGTGGCGTAATCGGTGAGTCGGCTGACGCGTAGCATCGGTGCGGTCTGGCCTGAAGAGATCGAATCGGGACTAAAATGGTACTGATTCCACCCGCACGAGTCAATCGAGGCGGAATTCCGGACCATTTTTGCCGCACCATCACAAGGCAACGTTCGACTCCTGTTGCACGTCTTTAGTGCGACGGCTTGGTCATCATGCGGCTAGTTCGGCGCCGTGCTGCGACCCAGTCGCGGGCGCGGCGTGGCATGCATCGTGCTGACAGGAACCATCCCAGCGCGAGAACACGACATGAAATGGATCACGGCGATCATCAAACCGTTCACGCTGGACGATGTGCGCGAGGCGCTCAGCGAGGCCGGCGTGCAGGGGATGACGGTGACCGAAGTGAAAGGCTTTGGCCGCCAGCACGGTCATACCGAGCTGTATCGCGGCGCCGAGTACGTGGTCTATTTTCTGCCCAAATTGAAGATCGAAGTGGCCGTGGCCGACGACCGGCTCGATCACGCGATCGAGGCGATCACCGGCGCCGCGCGCACCGGCAAAATCGGTGACGGCAAGATCTTTGTTGCCGAACTCGAACAGGCAGTGCGCATTCGCACCCAGGAAGTGGATGGGGATGCTTTGTAGAAACTCGCGAGAAGGGCACCGCCTTCAATGGCGTTACCGGCTATGGCCTTACTGCGGTGACCTCGATCTCGACCATCGCCGCCGGAACTACCAGCGCGGCCACCTGCACGGCTGAACGCGACGGCAGATTCGGCTGTTCCTTGGTGCCGAAAAACTGCGTATAGCCGTCCATAAAACCGGCGAAGTCGAGCTTGTCGCCCTTGTTCTTGTCGGCTACCAGAAACACCTGCATCTTCACCACGTCGCCCATCGTCAGATGCATGCCTTCGAGCTGCTTCTTGATATTGGTCAGCGCCGAGATGGTCTGCGTTTTGGTATCGCCCATCGACGCTGGCATACCCTTGCTCGCGCCGGCGTCCTTCGGCATCTGCCCCATCTGGCCGCTGAGATAGACGATGGTTTTGCCAGCCGGCACTTCCACCGCGGCCGAAATGGGGAAGGTGCTGTTGGGCAGCTTGTAGCGGATCACGTCGGCGGCGTTGGCGACGATCGGCAGCGTGCACAGCAGCAGGGGCAGAACGGTACGGGAGAGGCGATGCATGGGGTGTCCTTGTCAGTGAATGCCGCTGATGAAATCGAAAGATCTACGGATGCAGTGCCTTGACCTCGGCCGCCGTGACGGCGTCCTTGTAGTGGTTGCCGAAGTGCGTGCGGATGTAGTTGATCACGCTGGCGATCTGCTCGTCGGTCAGCCAGACCGGATCGATAAACGACTCGCTCTCGCTGTCGCCCGGATCCTTCCGTGCGAATGCGGGCATGTTGCGGCGGCCGTGCAGAATGGTCAGCGCCATATACGACGCCGATGACATCGTGGGGTTGCGCGCGAGTGCCGGGTAGTGCCCTGCGCCGATGGCGCCCTGCCCGTTCGGCATGTGGCAGCCCTGGCAGATATGCGCGTAGATCTGCGCACCGCTATCGGTCTTCAGCGAGGCGTCGTTGCGGATGCCCGCGCTATCGGCAAAAGCCGGCGTGCTAATCAGCAAAAGCAGCGCAGCGAATGCGATGAATGTTGCCGCTATGGCATTGACGCTTTTCATGCCGTTGCTCCCGCCGCTGCCGCGCGCTGATGCAGCCGACCGATCGCATCCAGCGCCGAGGTCACGGCTCCCTCCTGCCACGCAGGCAAAAGGGACGCGTGCTCGCCGGCCAGCACGATGCGCCCGTCGAACTGACACAGGTTGTCGTAATGCTCGGCGCGCGCCTGTTCCGACCACTGCGCAAAACAGCCAAGGGTGAACGGCGAGCGATGCCAGGCCACCGCGATGCCGTTGTCGAACTCCTTTGGATATTGCGGATGGATCTTGCTGCCCTGTTCAAGTGCGCGCTGGACGCGCTCGGCCGGCGACATCGCCGTGAACTCCATCGCATCCAGCCCCCAGATATACGCGCCCAGCAGCACGCCCTTGCCGCCGCTGAAATAGCCGGTGCTCGGGTAGCTGATATTGGTGATCGGCTGATCGGTATAGCTGATGCCGCCATAGATCTGGTCGTCCTCTTCCCAAAAGCGCCGCTTGAACTGCAAGCCGACCTTCACCGCCGCGGCGTACGGCACGGCGGCAATGGCCTCGGCCATCGCCTGGCCCACGTTCATCGGAATCTGCCCGAGAATCGACAGCGGCAGCGTGCAGACGCACCAGTCGGCGCTCGCCGTGTGCTTGACGCCCGGTGCCGTGGTGTCTTCATACGTCGCGGTGACGCCGCGCTCGTCCTGCTGGATCGCCGTGACCTTGGCGTTGTAATGGATCAGCGGCCCCAGCTCGCGCGCAAACGCCTGACCGATCACGCCCATGCCACCGACCGGCTGAAACAGCGTGGTCTGCATCTCGTAGTTGTCGCCCACCGGCAGACCCTGCCACAGCCTGGAGTCGAGGATGTCCTTCAGCGCAAACGGTTCCGACGGCATAGGATGACCACTCAAGCCACCGCCGGGATCTTTTTCGTAGCCGCGCCGGTTGCTGCTCAACTCGCCTTTGGCATAGGCGTAGTTCTTGTCGAGCGCGCCCCAGCTGCGCAGCGAGTGCAGCAGTTTTTCCTGATCCTCTTTGCTGACCAGCGTATCGAGCTGATTCGCCTGCGTGGTCTTGGCCAGCAGCTCGGCGACGTGCCCCTGGTAATCGGCCTTGACCGCGCGGAAGCGCTGCGGCTTGCCATCGAACGCTTTTGTGCTGTGCAGATACGCGTTGTAGTTGACCTGCACAAACGCTTCCAGCGGCACGCCGAGCTGCTTGCAATAATGCAGGATGCCGTGATGGTGGTAGGGCAATCGCCAGGGGCCGGGATTGATATAAAGGCCCTTGTCGAAGCCGCAGTGCTGGATCGCGCCGCCAAGCTCGGTGTAGGTATCGCCGCCGCGCAGTGTCCAGTTGCGGCCACCGGCGCGCGCGTTGTGTTCGAGCACCTGCACGTTGTAGCCAGCCTGCCGCAATTCGTACGCGGCGACCATGCCGGCGATGCCTGCTCCAAGAACCAGCACCGACGCGCCCTTCGGTGCACCGCCCACCTTCAGCGGCGCTTTGTACGGTGATTCAGCGGCAAAACCCAGCCCGCTCATCGCCTGGTACATCGCCGCGCTGCCGGCGGTCATGCCGATCATGCGCAGCAGCTGGCGCCGGGTCATCGAGAAACCACGATCACTTTCGCCCATTCAACTCCCCTCGTCGGTTGGCCCTAGAAGCCGTGCTTGCATGGCCTCACGTTGAATGCGCGTTGCGCGCTCCGTCGTCTCGCACTCCAAACCTATCGCTATGTGCTTATAACTACCACAGGATGCTGCGACGCACCAACGCCACGTATCAACTCGACGCTGCTCACTTTGATCGGCACAAACCATTAAGCTGACCAGCCGTCCGCCAGCATGAGTTTCATGGAACCGCACGATCGCGCCGCCGCCCGCCTGGCCTGGACCCGGGCCACCTTGCACGATGATTCGCTGACGCTGGAATCCGCCTCGGCCGACGC
>CAIKJM010000425.1 GCA_903827735.1 uncultured Rhodanobacter sp.
GGGCACGCTTGAGAATTGGCTTGAAAATCGGCTTGAGAATCGGCGCTTGAAGACGCTACACAAATGCCTGGTCGCCCTGGGCTTGCTGACGCTGGTGGCGCTGGTGCTGGTGTGGTTTTTGCCCGCCCGCCTGGCGCTGCTGTGGATCGCGCCGCAGCTGCACGGCGTGCGCCTGCAGCAGGTTGGTGGGCTGCTCTGGGACGGTCATGCCGATCAGGTCACGACCAGCGATGGGCAGGTGCTGGGCAAGCTGAACTGGCAGCTGTCGCGTGCGGCTCTGCTGGGCAAAGCCCAACTGCACCTCGATCTCACCGGCCCGCAGATGGATTTTTCCGGAGCTATGCGCAAACTGCCGCAGGGCCAGATCGAGTGGCGCGACGTCCACGCCCGTATGGATCTGTCGCTGCTCGATGCTTACGCGGCAAAGCTGCCGCAGGGCCAACCGGCCGGCGAATTGCAGCTCAGCGTCGCGCATGCGCTACTGCAGGCCGGCTGGCCGCTGGAGCTGCAGGCGAAGACGCAGTGGTCGAATGCATCCATCAGAACGCGCGCGCGCGATATCGCCCTCGGCGCATTGCAGCTGCAGGCGCAGGCGCAGAACGGCGTGATCTCGGCGCAACTGCATGACGATGGCCATGGCCCGCTGCATGCCGACGGCCAACTTCAGCTGAGCCCGCTGGGCTGGCGACTGGACGCGACTTTGCGGCCTCAGCAGACTGACGCAGCGTTGCGCCAATGGCTGGCCCAGCTCGGTCAGCCGGACGGCAGCGGTGCGCTGCATATTCAACGAAGTGGCGGTATGGCTATGGGCCTGCCGCCGCGGACATCCGACGGGACACTCCACTGATCATGCCATCCGATATAGCCACCAAGGCCTTGGCGGCCGCGCGCGAAGCGGCCGGAGCGGCCGCGGAAATCATCCGGCATTACTGGCGCCGGGGTGTCGAGATCGAGATCAAGTCTGACGCCACGCCGGTAACCATTGCCGATCGCGAAGCCGAACAGGCGATCCGGAAAATTCTGCAGGCCGCGTTACCGCAGGCAGCGATCTACGGAGAGGAGTTCGGCCTGGAAGGCCAAAGCGGCAACCTGCTGTGGCTGGTCGATCCGCTCGATGGCACCAAGAGCTTCGTGCGTCGCACGCCGTTCTTTTCGACCCAGATCGCGCTGATGGACGGCGACGAGCTGGTGCTCGGCGTTTCCAGCGCGCCGATTTATGGCGAAACCATGTGGGCCAGCCGCGGTGAGGGCGCGTGGCTCGACGGTGAGCGCGTCAATGTTGCCAACACCAGCGCGATTAGTCAGGCGTCGATTTCCACCGGCAACGTGAAGACGCTCACCGCCGACGCGCGTTGGGATGCGCTCGGCCAGCTGATCCGCGACAGCAACCGCATCCGCGGTTACGGCGATTTCTGTCACTACCATTTGCTTGCGCGCGGCAGCCTCGATCTGGTGATCGAGTCGGACGTCAACATTCTCGACATCGCCGCGCTGGTGGTGATCGTGCGCGAGGCGGGCGGCGTGTTTACCGATCTCGACGGCGGTCCGATCACGCTGGATACGCGCAGCGTGCTGGCCGGCACGCCGGCTATTCACGCCATGGCGCTGGATCGATTGCGGCGGCAGTAAGCGCTCACGAAGGACGGGCAGCGCGCGCCGCGCTCAGTTCGATTTGCCCAGCAAACCACTGCTCTGCATGGCTTGCACCTGCACCTGTTCACCGCCATGAAAGCTGCTGGTCAGCAGCTGCCGAAGTGCCGCCTGCTGCTGTGCACTGCTGAGCGTGCTATCGGCCTGAATGGCCTGACTCTGTTGCGTGTAGGCATCGAGTCTCGCCTGCCACTGCGCGCGGCTTTGATCGAGCTGCTGCAGGCGATCGGCGGCCGCATCGCCGAATAATTGCGCGCGTTCGGCGTGGCGCGTATCGGCATCGGTTTGCGCGGCGTCAAAGGCGTCGGTCTGTTCCTGCACCGTCGTGCCCAGCGAGACTTGCGCCTGTGCGTCCTGCTCGGCCGCCGGCAGAGCTGCATCCAACGCCTGCAGGCGCCGCGCTTTTTCCGAGGGCGATAGACTGGCATCGGACTGGATCGCCAGTCGCTGCAGCGATTGCTGCTGCCGGCGCTGCTCGTCACCGTAAAACGCTTCGGCCGTTTCATCGCCCAGCATCTGCCGCCGCAGTGCGATGACCTGCGCCAGCTGCTGATCCATCGACAAGCCGGGCTGGTTGGCCAGCGCCACAGCGGCCTGCTGATAGCGCGTGTATCGATCAAAGCTCGCCATCACTTCATCGATCAACGGCGTATCGGGCCGTCGCCGCCGCAGGTCGTCGTGCAGCAGGGTACGTATGCTCGAAAGATCGGTCTCGCCCAGAAGCACGAGGTAATAGTCGAATAGGCGCCGCAGGGCCATGTCCGGCTTGAGATGGCCGCCAAAGCCCACGCTCACCCCACCGTCCGGCTCAGTGCCGCGCAGCGAGCCGTTGGCGAGCACCTCGTGCGGATCACGACGCTGTGCGGCAAACAGCGGTGGGGCCGATTCGCGCGGCGATGCCTGCAGCGTGTCGGCGATCGTCGCGGCTGGCGATGGCGTAATCGGCAGGGGCGCCGTGTCGATGTGAGCGATGCCATAGCGCGCGAGCGCCGCCGCGCCGATCAGCGCCAGCGTAACCAGCACGAAACGCCGCCGGCGGCGTGGCGTCAAAGTCCCAGACCTTTCAGCCGATTGGCCTGATCGCGGTACACCGCAACGGGGTCGGACGAAAACACGCCGCGCAGTCCGAGCAGCTGGTTGACCTCGTCCAGGTGATTCCAGCCGTAGTTGTCGCGGATCACCGTGCCCCAGTGGCTGGAGCATTGCCCAACCAGGCCATCGCTGGCACTGCCGTTGAAAAAGGTGCTGCCGATGCCGAGCAGCACATCGGAGGGGTCGAGCACGTTGGTTAGCACCGAGGTCCCGCCGGAGGAGTAGTAGCGGATGCCGTTGACCACCGCCGCACCGGACCCGCACGGTGAGGTGGGCATGCCGGCGGGAAACTGCGCGTTGAATTGCGCCGTACCGCTGGTGGAAAGTTGGGTCAGCGCGGCGATTGCATTCTGCGGGTTGTTGCCGCCGGAGAAGGTGTCGATCAGATTCGCTAGCGCCGTCGTGAACGCCACCGCCAGCGCGCGCTGCGGGCTGCCCGCGGGTGCCAGTGTCACGATGCCATCCGCGACGGCACTGCCGGTATGCGGTGTGCCGAACGTGCTTACCGAGGCGACCAGGTCTGGCCGCACAGCCGCGGCGTAGCGGACGTCGAGGCCGCCCTGGCTGTGACCGATCAGATTGAACTTGCTGTAACCGTAGACCGCCTGCAGATTTTCCAGCTGGGCCACGAGCTGGTTGCCGCGGGTGATGTCGTTGCCGAGCTGGCTGAGCTCGACCACGTAGACGGTGGCGCCGCCGCTGCGCAGCCCGTCGGTGATGCCGTAAAAGTAATCGATGGTGCCGAACAGCTGATCGAAGCCGAACTGGCCATGGAC
>CAIKJM010000426.1 GCA_903827735.1 uncultured Rhodanobacter sp.
CCTTGCGGATGCGCGCCTCGTCGGGCTGGCCCAGTTCGATCCACAGCTCGATCTCGTCGGTATAGTCCTTGCGCCACAGCGCCGGCTCGTCCTCGTCGCTGACGCCCTTGCCGAACTCCAGCCGGTCTTCCGCATACAAGGCAAAGGCGAGCAGCCGCACCATCAGCCGCTCTTCGGTTTCTGACGGGTGGCGTGCCAGGGTCAGCGCATGGGTGGCGTAGTAATGCCGATCCATGTCGCTGATCTGCAGTTCGACTTTGTAGATGGTGGCGTTGAGTGCCATGAGCGTGGCCGTGGGAGGTATCCCGCCCATTCTACGCCTCTCGCAGGTCCATCCGCGGTGGCTTGGGCGATTCTGGCGATGTCAGCGCTCGTTCACCTGTAGCCCCTTGACCAGCCGATCGAGCTGGCTCTTCATGACGTCCTGCGGAACCGAGCCCTCCGCCGCGACGAACGCGGTGTAGAGCACGGTGGAGGAATCACTGGGTTCGCCCACCACGGTGGCGATGCGGGTGACGCCGTCCTTGTTGTACGCCACGCTGTCGTCGGGCGGCTGGCGATGCTTGAACTTGTCCCACTGGTTGCGAAAGCTGTCATCAAGGTCGGCGCTCGGCGCGATATGCCGATTGACGTTGATGCGCGTGCTTTCGTGGGCATCGGGTCGGGCCTCGACGTCGGCTACTTCCCAGCTCACGGTGCGGTGATCCTCGCTGGCACCGGTGGCGATGTAGCCGAAACCCAGGTCGAGGTAACTGTCCGGATCGATCTTCTGCAGGTCCGGCGTATAGGTCAGGCTGAAGCGCTTGGAGTGGAAGGTGAACTGGTGGCCATAGTCGATGTGCAGATCGATGCCGGAGAAAGCAGCCGGCAGCAGGGTGGTGTTCGTCAGGTAGTCCTTCCACTGTGCCAGCGTGCCGCCGTAGGACATGGCGACGAAGTCGCAGGCGGCCTGCATCTCGATCAGCGTGGGATGCTGCTGGCTGGCCGGCACCGCGCGGATCATTGAAACGTAGCCGTCCGGAACCGGCAGCGAAAAGGCGATAGCGACAACGTCGCCATAGGCAATGGGCCACACGCGAACCTGCCAGTGCCGCTGGTAGGTGTCGCTGTAGATGGTCTGCTGAGTGGGCTCACCCAGCGACGTGACCCGCACCTTCGCCGGACCGATATCGCGATAGAACGACCAGCTCTTCAGCGTCAGATCCATGAACGTTTTCGCGTGCCCGTACAGCTCGCCGGCGGTCAGATCGTCCGGCTTGCGCAGATGCATCAGCAGCAGGTTACCGCCGACGACGCTGGTCTCTACAAAACCGTTTCGCTGCAGCGATGAACGACCAGCCTGCGGGCGCGTCATCAGCCAGGTACCGCTGCCGTTGCGCCGGATGATCGAGGGAAAGGTGCGTAAGTCGGCGTTGGCGTGCAGCAGGCGATTGGAGCCGTCACCGTTGGGAAACAGCTGGTCGGCATTCGTCTCGCGCAGCTTTTTTAGCTGGTCGTCGACAAAGGCGTCGCGTAGCGTGAGATACGTGGTGCTGAAATCGGCAAAGCTTTTTGGCAGGGCGAACTGCTGCTTGAAGGTGTCGGTCTGCGATGCATCGAAAAAGCTGGCCCGATAGGTGAAACGTTTGTTGATCACGGCGAGGTGGTCGGGTGCCTTCAATACCTCGTCGATCGGCAGGGCGTAGTTGAGATTTTCGTTCGGCGATTTCATCAGCACGATGCCGATGATCTTGCCGTCCTTGTCCAATAGCGGACCGCCGCTGTTGCCGGGTGAGGCCGCGGCGGAGAAGCGCATCCACTTCCAGCGGCCGTCCTGATCTTCCGGCGTGTCGGAGGTGTACAGGCCATCGCGAACGATCACGCCGGTGCCCAGCGCATTGCCGACCGCGTAAACCACGCTGTTCAACGTGGGCCTGGTGTTGATGTCCAGCGCAACCAGTTTGGATGGCTGCGTGGCCAGCGAGAAAACCACGAAGTCCTGAGCCAGCGAAAACTGCGTGATCTGGTCGATGGCGTAAACGTGGCCATTCGCATCGCGAAGTGCCGGGGCGCCCATCAGGCTGCCGACGCCAAGGTTGATGACATGCGCTGCCGTCACGTAGCGGTTGCCGCCGAGCGCGAAGGCCGTGCCGATCGACAGGTATTTGTCGTTGCGAAACTGGTACGGAAGCAGATCCAGTGGCAGAGCCTTTTCATAAGTAATCGGATCGCTGACTGGCTTGGGAATCACCACTTCGAAGGTGGCGGCCTGCACTTTCTGCAGCACGCCCGGATCGAGGCTGGCCGCTAAGCTGGCATGGATACCGGCCAGTGACAGCGAAAGGACCAGCAGCACCGCGCTTCCGAATCTAGCGATCCATGGCCGGCTGGATGAAATGGCTTGTCCCGTAAACCCCGATGTCTGCATGGTGCGTCCTTGATGCTCGCAAACGTGCTGTTCTAAAAACGAATGCCGAGCGCAGTGTCGGCAGGAATGTTTTTGGGCTGAATCTTGCCCTCGCCGAGTCTATTCAAAGCCCAGCGCAAGTACATATCGGGCGCTTCACGTCGTGTTCGAAAGAAGCTGCAGGAGATTCCGCGTCGCCCACTACACTCGACGGCATGAAGCTGCCCACCACCTATACCCGCGATGCCGACGCCAGCACGGTGCATCTGCCCGCCGGACCGTGGCTGACGGTGCTGGACGGTTTATGCGCGACTTTTATGTCGATCAGCCGCCAGCAGTGGCTCGATCGCATGGCCCGCGGGCGTGTGCTGGATGCAAACGGTGTTGCCATCACCCCGACGATGCCGCATCCGAGTGCAGGGTTACGCGTTCATTACTATCGTGAGGTGGTGGATGAAACGATCGTTCCTTTTACCGAGAGCGTGGTGCACATCGACGAGCACCTTGTCGTGGCTGACAAGCCACATTTCCTGCCGGTGGTGCCCAGCGGAGGCTTTGTCGAGCAGACGCTGCTAAGGCGACTGATGCGTCGGCTGGACAACCCCGATCTGGTCCCGCTGCATCGAATCGACCGGGCCACCGCGGGACTGGTGATGTTTTCAGCCCAGCGCGCCAGTCGTTCGGCCTATCAGGCGCTGTTTCAGCAGCAGCGCATCGAAAAACGCTATGAGGCGCTGGCGCCGCCGTTGCCCGAACACGTTTTTCCGCTGACCCGGCGCACGCGGTTGCTGCGCGGCGAACCGTTTTTCCGGACGCAGGAAGTCGAAGGAGAGCCGAACAGCGAGACGCGTATTGAACTGATGGAGCGACTCGCTCACCAATGGCGCTACGCGCTGCATCCGATTACCGGCAAAAAGCATCAGCTGCGCGTTCACATGGCTGCGCTGGGCGCGCCGATTCTCAACGATCCGTGGTATCCGACGCTGACTGAGCGCAACATCGATGATTACCAGCGGCCGCTGAAGCTGCTGGCGAAAGCGCTGACATTTCTCGATCCGCTATCCGGTGAGCGGCGAGAATTCGAAAGTTGCCTGCATTTGTAGAGGCGCCTCGCCAACCGCGCGCGGGCGGCGGCTTTTGACCTCGAAACAACCACGGCGGGTCATTCCACGCTATCTTTCCCCGCAGCATCCGTCGGGGGAGAATCATTCGTGAGTGCACAACTGCCGTCCAGCGCCGCGCCGCGCACCGAGTTGACCGTTCGTGGCCTGATCATCGGCGTGGTCATCACGCTGGTATTCACCGCGGCCAACGTGTTTTTCGGCCTTAAGGCGGGTTTGACCTTCGCCACGTCGATTCCGGCAGCGGTGATTTCGATGGCGATCCTGCGGGGGTTCAAGAACTCCACGATCCAGGAAAACAATATCGTGCAGACGATTGCCTCGTCGGCGGGCACGCTGTCGGCGATCATCTTCGTGTTGCCGGGTCTGGTGATGATCGGCTGGTGGAACGGTTTTCCGTTCTGGGTGACGTTCGGCATCTGCGCGACGGGCGGCATTCTCGGCGTGATGTATACGATCCCGCTGCGCCGCGCGCTGGTCACCGATTCGGACCTGCCGTATCCCGAGGGCGTGGCCTGCGCCGAGGTACTGAAGGTCGGCGGCGGCGATGCGTCCGAATCGTCCGCGGAAGAGAGCAGCAAGGATGGCCTGCTGGCTGTCGCCGCGGGTACCGTAGTCTCGGCGGTGTTCGCGATCGTGGTGGCAACGAAGATTTTCGCCAGCGACGTCGTGCAGTACTTCCGCATCGGCGATCGCGGTGGCGCCACCGGCTACGATTTCAGCCTGTCGTTTGCTTTGCTGGCCGTCGGTCATCTGGTGGGCTTGTGGGTCGGCGTTGCGATGCTGCTAGGCGCGGTGATCGCCTGGGGCTGGGCGGTGCCGCACTACACGGCGCTGGCAGGTGCGGCTGGTGCGGCCGCCGACGTGGCGCAGGCTGCCTGGAGCCACAAGGTGCGCTTTCTCGGCGCCGGCACCATCGGCGTGGCGGCGATCTGGACGTTGGCCAAATTGGTCACGCCAGTAATCAGCGGACTCCGTTCGGCGATGGCCGCCTCGCGCGTGCGCAAGTCCGGCCAGGGCGCGTCGCTGCCGCGCACCGAGCAGGACATGCCGATCGGCATCGTCGGCCTGATCAGCCTGATCTGCCTGCTGCCGATTGCGTGGCTGCTGGGCAACTTTGCGCTGACGACGGGACTCGGTTCGCACCTGTGGCTGCTGATCGTGGGCGGCATCATCTTTGTCGTGGTGATGGGCTTTCTGGTGTCGGCGGTGTGCGGCTACATGGCCGGGTTGATCGGCTCTTCGAATAGTCCGCTGTCGGGCGTTGGCATCCTGGTGGTGATCATCGCGGCGCTGCTGCTGGTGGTCACCGTGCAGTCGCAGCTACCGGTCAGCGCGGGCAAGGGCATGGTCGCGTTTGCGCTGTTCATTACCTCAGTAGTGTTCTCGGTCGCGACGATTGCCAACAACAATCTGCAGGATCTGAAGACCGGTCAGCTGGTCGACGCCACGCCTTGGAAGCAGCAGGTAGCGCTGGTGATCGGCGTGCTGGTTGGCGCCGCGGTGATTCCGCCGGTGCTCGATCTGTTGAACAAGGCTTACGGCTTTGCCGGCATGGCCGGTGTCGATCCGGCGCGCGCGCTGGCGGCGCCCCAGGCCGGCCTGATTTCGGCGCTGGCGCAGGGCGTGATCCAGGGCAATATCGACTGGAGTCTGATCGTTCTCGGCGCGATCATCGGCGTCGCACTAATCATCGTCGACGCGCTGCTGAGTCGCTTCAGCAAGTCGGCTTCGCTGCCGCCGCTGGCGGTAGGCCTTGGCATTTACCTGCCGACCTCGACGACGCTGATGATCGTGGTCGGCGCGGTGGTCGGGTGTTACTTCGACAAGCGCGCCGACCGTGGCCCCAAGGCGGAGGCAACCAAGCAGCTCGGCGTGCTGCTGGCCTCGGGCATGATCGTGGGTGAAAGCATCATCGGCGTAATCATTGCCGCGATCGTGGTGTTTTCGGGCAAAGCCACGCCGCTGGGTCTGGTGGGTGACGGGTTCGATACGGCTGCGATCTGGATCGGCGGTATCGCCTTCGTGCTGGTCAATCTGGCGCTGTATCTGTGGGTAGCCAAGCGGGGCCGGAAGTCGGCGCTGGCCTAGGAGCTTGCCGGACTTTAGCTGGCCGGGCTACAAATCCGGCCATGCGGTCCATCTACCGTCGACTCTTGGCCCATAGCACCACGATGGGCCGGCGAATCGCCAAAAATCTGTCCTCGCATGGTCAGATTTTCGCCTCGACCGCCAAAGCCCGA
>CAIKJM010000427.1 GCA_903827735.1 uncultured Rhodanobacter sp.
ACAGCATCAAACCCGGCGATGACTTCGACGGCTACGCCAACGAAAACTGGCGCAAAACCGCAGTGATTCCCGCCGACCGATCCAGCACCGGCGTGTTCCTGCAGGTGTTCGAGAAGGCGGAAAAGCGCAACGCCGAACTGATCAAGACCGTCGCAGCCAGCAAGGCGGCGGTCGGAACCAATCAGCGCAAGATCGCCGACTACTACGCCGCGTTCATGGACACGGCCACGATCGAAAAGCGCGGCCTCACGCCACTGCAGCCGCAGCTCAAGGCGATAGCCGCCATCAACAGCAAAGAAGCGCTGGCCGCCGAACTCGGCAGCGAACTGCGCGCGGACGTGGACCCGATCAACGCCACCCATTTCAGCACCGAGCATCTGTTCGGCCTGTTCGTGACGCAGGGGCTGGAAGACCCGTCGCGCAGCGTGCCGTACCTGCTGCAGGGCGGGCTGGGCATGCCGAATCGCGACTACTACCTCGAGACCGACAAGGACATGGCGGGCTTTCGCACCAGGTATCAGGCTTACATCGCCACGCAGTTGAAAAATGCCGGCATCGCCGATGCGGACGACAAGGCCAAAGCCGTCTTCGATCTGGAAACCAAGATCGCCAAGGCGCAGGAAAGCCTGGTCGACAGCGAGGACGTGCACAAGGCCAACAATCCCTGGTCACTGGCCGACTTTGCCGGCAAGGCTCCCGGCCTGGACTGGACGGCCTATTTCAAGGCCGCGGGGCTGGATAGCCAGAAGCAGATCGTGGTCTGGCAGCCCGCCGCTATCACCGCCGAATCGGCGCTGGTGCGCAGCGAGCCGCTGGAGACCTGGAAGGCATTTCTCACCTTTCACGCCATCAACCATGTCGCCAACCTGCTGCCTAAGGCGTATGCCGATGCCAGCTTCGAATTCTATGGCCACACATTGCAAGGAACGCCTACGCAGAGCGAGCGCTGGAAGCTCGCGCTCAGCGCGGTGAATCGGGATCTCGGCGATGCGGTCGGCCAGCTCTACGTCAAGCAGTACTTTCCCGCCTCGTCCAAGGCTGAAGTGCAGCAGATGGTCAGCAATATCCTCGCCGCGTTCGATAGCCGCGTGGACCAGCTGACCTGGATGACGCCGACGACCAAGGCCAAGGCCAAAGCCAAGATCGCCACTACCCATGTCGGCGTGGGCTATCCGGAAACCTGGCGCAATTACGCCGATCTCACCATCAAAGCCGACGACCCGGTCGGCAACCGTCTACGCGCCGAGGCGCACGAATACCAGCACCAGAAGGCAAAACTCGGCGCGCCGGTCGATCGCAACGAATGGTGGATGACGCCGCAGACGGTCAACGCGGTGAACCTGCCGCTGCAGAACGCACTGAACTTCCCCGCCGCGATTCTCGAGGCGCCGTTCTTCGACCCCAAGGCCGACCCTGCCGCCAACTACGGCTCGATCGGCGCCGTGATCGGTCACGAGATCAGCCACAGCTTCGACAATACCGGCGCCGAGTTCGACGCCAGCGGCAAGCTGGCCAACTGGTGGACGCCGACCGACCAGGCGCACTTCAAGGCCGCCACGCAGAAGCTGGTGGCGCAGTACAACGCCTACGAGGCGCTGCCCGGCCTGCACATCAACGGCCAGCAGACGCTGGGCGAGAACATCGCCGATGTCTCTGGGCTTACCGTGGCCTATCTCGCTTATCACAAGTCGCTTGGCGGCAAGCCTGCGCCGGTGATCGACGGACTCACCGGCGACCAGCGATTCTTCCTCGCCTTTGCGCAGTCGTGGCGCGAAAAGACGCGCGACGCGGCGATGCGCGCGCAGGTGATTTCCGATGGCCACGCGCCCGGCAATTTCCGCGCGCAGACCGTGCGCAATCTCGACGCCTGGTACGACGCGTTTTCGCCACAGCCGGGCGAGAAGCTTTACCTTGCGCCGGACGATCGCGTGCGCATCTGGTAAGACGTCGTGTGCAGCCGTGCCTAGTCGCCAGGAAGTACGGTTGCCCGCCAACGTGAACACCACAGCCGTCGAGGACTTGCCATGGGACGCATTGTCATCGTTGCTTACACGCCCAAACCCGGCAAGGAGGAGCAGCTGCTTGCCGCCGTGAAAAAGCATTTGGATGTACTGGCGGCGGAAGATCTGATCACGGATCGTCCGGGCTACGTTATGCGCGCGGTCGACGGATCGATCGTCGAGGTATTCGAATGGCGGTCGGCGGAGGCCATCGCGCAGGCGCATACGAATGCGGCAGTCGGCGCGCTATGGGCCGAGTTCGACGCGGCCTGCGATTACACGCCGCTGATTCGGTTGAAGGAATCACAGCAGACGTTTGCCGAATTCGATGCCTTAGCGCTTTGACCTTCGACCGTGCTGCAGCGTGGCACGCCCGGCAAGCCGGGCCGTGCTAACGTCTTAGCGAAAACGCCGAATCGACATGCTTCCCGAGGGAGATCGTCCGATGTCCGCCAGATTGTTTTTCGCCGCCCTGCTGATGCTTTCGATGGCCGCGGCGCGTGCGCAAACGCCGTCACCAAATTCTTCCAAACCCTCCGCACCTGTCGCGCTCAGCCCGCAGCAGAAATCGCTGCAGGCGGTGGTCGACAAGGTCGGCCCCCAGCTGATCAAAGTGGCCACGGAAGTCGCCGAGCTGGTCGACCAGAACAAGGCTGGCGATGTCTGGGACCATGCCTCCGACATCGCCAAGGCCATCGTGACCCGAGACATTTTCATCAGCCAGGTAAGCGCGGCGCGTGCTTCGATGGGTGCGGTGACATCGCGCAAGCTCGATACCGTCACCAGCTCCGTTTACAACGGCCAGGGCACGTCCGGAGGCGGCCCCATTGTCCCCGCCGGTACTTATATCAACGTCGTCTTTGCCACGCAGTTCGCCAATAGCCCGAAGACCCTCCACGAACTGGTGTCGTTTCATCTCGATCCCGACCAGCACTGGCGCGTGACCGGCTACACCCTGCACTAAGTCATTGGGATGAAGATTTACGCGATGCCCAGCCCGTCGATGCCCGCAATGTGCGCGGCGTCAAAACCGGCCAGCTCGGTGAAACGGCGGCCGCGCTCGGCGTAATCCTTGAACTGATCGAAGCTAGGCGCGCCGGGAGAAAGCAGGATCACGCCACGAGCGCCGGCGTGTGCCTTCGCCTCAACGATCGCAGCGTGCAAATCGTCGACGCGCACGACGGGGCAAGGCACCTCCGCTTCGTTCAACAGCGCCTCGATGCGTGAGCCGTTGCCGCCCATGCAGACGATGGCATGCGGCGGCGATTCGGCGACGGCGGCAGCAAACTCGCTCCAATCCACGCCGCGATCGTAGCCACCGACCAGCACGGTCACCGGTTGGCCGTGCAAGCTTTCCAGCGCGGCCAGCGTGGCCTGCGGCGTGGTGCTGATGGAATCGTTGATCCACTGAAATCCGTCACGTTCGCCGAGCGGCTGCAGGCGATGCGGCAGCGGACGAAAGCTCGCCAGTGATGGCGCAGCAGCAACAGCGTCCATGCCGACGTCCGCCAGCGCGGCCAGGGCAGCGCAGGCGTTCAACGCGTTGTGCAGACCGGGTGCGGCGAGTTGCGCGATGGGAAACACGTCATCAGTGCCGCGACGAATGGAACCGTCTGCGACATGCCAGCCGGACGGCTGCCCGAACAGCAGGCGATGCGGATGGTCCTGCGTGCGCTCCATCAGAATCGGCTGCAGCGCATTGACCAACAGCTGGCGCGATGCCGCCGCCAGCCGCAGTTTGTCGGTGACGTACTGCTCGCGCGAGCCGTGCCAGTCCAGATGCTCTTCGTAAAGGCTGGTGATGACGCCGAGTTCCAGCGCACCAGCTTCACCAGTCTGAAAGCTCGACAGCTCGATCACCCACAGCTCGGCCGTCTGTCCGCGCAGTTCGAGCAGAGGCAAACCGATATTGCCGGCAAGCGCCGTGCGCACGCCCAGCGATCGCGCAAGGTGCGCCAGCATCGCGCTGGTGGTGCTCTTGCCCTTGGTGCCGGTGACGGCAATGACCCTAGCCGCGGGGTTTTCCGCGAACCACAGCGCCGTGCCTGAAGTGAACTGCGTGCCCTGCGCTTTCGCCGCGAGAATGGCCGGCTTGTAAGCCGAGATGCCGGGCGATTTGACGACCACGTCATAGCCGGCCAAATCAGACGCGTCCGGTTCGTGGCCGTACACGACCAGCGCGCTGTCGAAACGGCGCGCGGCGTCGATTTCCGATTCCGTGCAATACAGCGTCAGCGGCAGATCGGGCAGCTGCTCGCGCACGGCCGCGATCGTCGCCCTACCCTCGCGACCGAAACCCCAGACCGCGACGCGCCGATCGGCCAGCTCGGCAATGCGCATCAGCCGATGGTCGCCAGCGCCGGCTGTAGGCGCGCCGGCACGCGACGCTCCGCGTCCGGCTGCAGCCACGGCTCCAACGCCAGCTGCGCCGGATCGAGCTGTGGCAGTATTTCGCTGCGGAAGCGCGCAACCAGCGCATCTTCCTGCCACTCCGGCCGCTGGCTCAGAGCGAACATCGCGGCGCGCGCCTCGGCGCCTTCACCGACGCACTCGAACGGCTTGTGGTCCTGGTATTCCATCAGCGCATCGAAACCGGACGACTGCGTTTCGTCATCGAGCAGATTGCGCCCGAAGATGCCAAGCAGGCGCGGCTTGGACAGGAATGGTGCCAGCGCCAGAAACACGAAATGGCATTTCGGGCAATGCCCGCACCAGCGGTCGGCCGGCTTGGGGCCGAGCAATTTGAAATTGCGGTTGCAGCTGGAAAATGTGTCGAAGTACGGCGTGAGCCTGGCGAAGGCGCGAGTAATCGCCAGCTCCGAATACGGGCGCAGCAGCGAGCAGTAATCCAGATCGGCCGCCACGTGCGTGTGCAGCCAATCGCCCAGCAGCTGCTCGAACGCGTAGCCCTTGCTCCACTGGTGGTTCACCTGCAGGCCGTCGTATTCCAGCGTGGCCACCGAGGCCGAACGCTCGTTGGCGAAGGCAATCGAATCATAGCCGTACAGAACGGCCGCTACCGCGAGGATCGCCGAGTTCACCGCCGTCACCGGAATATGGCCGTTCCACGCGCCGAGCCGGTTCAACTCGAACAGCCCGGGCGCCAGCTCGCGCTGGATATTGAGCATCGGCAAACCGGTGCGCTCGGCGCAGGCGGCGATCAAGGGCGAATTGCCGACCCACACAGCGGTCGCATCGCCACCGATGGCCTTGATCGCCTCGACTGCCACCAGCGAATCCTTGCCGCCGCCGATGGGCACGAGGGTGCGTTTCGGCAGACCCAACGATGTCGCGGCAGATGGGGCGGAACCACCTCGCGGAAAGGCGATACGCCCGCGCAAATCCAGGCCGTTGCGATAGGCGAACTCGGCCAGCCCATGCAGATACAGCGCATCGAGCACATCGGCCGTCGCGTCATCCAAGGGGCCAGCCGCCACTTCAATCGTTGGCGGCACCCCGGCCTTGTAGTAGCTGACGCCGGCGATCAAATGCAGCAGCTGCAGCGCACGCGCGAAGGCTTCGGCACGATTGGGCGGCAACGCAGGCGCCTCGGGAAAATAGATTTTCTCGATCAGCTCGGCGCCATCGTCGAACGCATAGACCAGCTCGACCACGCCATTGGTATAGGCGTGACGAACAAAACGAAACACCTGGGTCAGGCGCGGTTGGATGGTCGTTGTCACGCTTCAATCTCCGCAGCACCCTGCACCCTCTCCCCGTCGGGGAGAGGGCTGGGGTGAGGGGCCGGGCTGGCCAAAGTATTCAAAATCACCTCAAGCACGCTTTCGGTATTCGTCAGCACATCATTGTTCCAGAAACGCAGAAGGTTGTAGCCCATGATCTTCAGTTGCCGTGTTCGATGTGCGTAAACGCCATCTGCTCGAGATGCTGACCGCCATCCAGCTCCACGATCAGCTTCGAATCTGCGCATGCGAAGTCGACGATGTAACAGCCGATTTCATGTTGTCGGCGGAATTTGAATCCATGCAGCTGTCGATTGCGGAGATAGCGCTACAACTTCTGCTCCGCATCCGTCATTCCTGCGCGCAGCTCGCGCGCTCGATCTACATTGCGGCGTTTCATCCCTGAAGCGCTCCGTTTGCCAGTTGATATATCTCGGGAGGTTGTCCCCTCACCTCAGTCCTCCCCCCAACGGGGAGAGGAGGTCATTGCCTGAATTTCCCGCTATTCGATAATGATCTCTTCTGCCGGACCGCGCAGATTGTACGGTGAAGACATCACCTGGCCGTAGGCGCCGGTGGTGGCGATCAGCACGACGTCGCCCTCGTGGCTCTCCGGCAGGCGGCGGTCGCTGCCCAGTACGTCGCCGGATTCGCAAATCGGGCCGACCACCTGATACATCGCCGTGGCCGGTTCGTTGAAGCGCGTGAGGCTGACGATTTCGTGCCAGGCGTCGTACAGCGCCGGACGGATCAGGTTGTGCATGCCGGCATCCACGCCGAGATAGCGCCAGCTGCCCTTGCCCTTGAGCTGGGTAACCTTGGCCAGCAGCACGCCCGCCTCGGCGACGAGGAAGCGGCCCGGTTCCATCCACAGCTGATAGCGCGGATACAGCCGCTTGACCTCGGCCAGCGCCTCGCCCACGGCGTCCAGATCCAGCGGCTGCTCGCCGGGATGCGAGGGCACGCCAAGGCCGCCGCCGATATTGAGAAACTCCACGCTGGGAATGCGCTCGGCCAGACTGGCTAGCTGCGCGTAAACCTCGGCCCAATGGCCCGGCTCGAGCACGCCCGAACCCAGATGCGCGTGCAGCCCGACGATGCGCGCGTGGCGCGCGTTGGCCAGATGCACGAAGGCGTCCAGCTGATCCAGCGGCAGGCCAAACTTGCTGGTGCTGCCGCCGGTGCGCACCTTGTCGTGGTGACCAGAGCCACGGCCCAAATCGATGCGCAGGCTGATGTCATGGCCGTCGAAGGTCTCGACCCAGTGCTCCATCGGGTGCAGCGAGTCGAGCGTCACCATCACACCGGCCTCGAGCGCATCGCGATAGTCGCTGCGCGGGGCGAAGTTGGGGGTGAACAACCGGGGCGTTGCGGCCGGCACGGTGTCGGCGACGCGCGCCAGTTCGCCGGGCGATACGCACTCCAACCCCAGCCCTTCGTCGGCCAGCGCGCGCAGGATCGCCGGATGCGAGTTGGCCTTGATCGCATAGAACAGGCGATCCACCGGCAGCGCGGCCTTCAGCGCGCGAGCGCGCTCGCGGATGGTGCCCAGGTGATACACGTAGCGCGGGCTGCGCTGCTCGGCCAGCTGCATCAGCTTCTTGCGTTCGTTGAGCCACCAGGCTTCATCGTGCGAGGCCGTTTCGGCACCGTAGATGCCTTCCCAGGTCGGGCCGAACAGATCGGCATCATCGGTGCGCATGGCGCCGGCCCGCACCAGCTGCTCGTGCAGCTGCGGCAGCATGCCGTCGACGACGATTTCATCGACAACGAACGTCAGATTGAGGTTATTCGACGACTGCGAAATCATGTGCACACGGTGCTGGCCGAATTCGGCCATCCCCGGGTTGAGCCGGTGCAGCATCGAGCGCATGCCGCGCCCCACCATGGTTACCGCCGCGCACGGCGCGATGACCTTGACC
>CAIKJM010000428.1 GCA_903827735.1 uncultured Rhodanobacter sp.
TCAATTTTCAGACGCTGTGCGCCGACCTCACCGGTATGGAGATCGCCAACGCGTCCCTGCTGGACGAAGCCACCGCCGCCGCCGAGGCGATGACGCTGGCCAAGCGCTCGGGCAAGTCGAAATCCAACGTCTTCTTCGTGTCGCGCGGCGTGCATCCCCAGACGCTGGAAGTGCTGCACACCCGCGCCGAGGCGATGGGCCTGGCGCTGCATATCGGCGATGACGCCGAAGCCGCCAGCGTCGACAGCTTCGGCGTGCTGCTGCAGTACCCCAATACGTTCGGCCAGATTAACGACTACAAGGCGCTGGCCGATGCCGCCCACGCGCGCGGCGCGCTCGTCGCGGTGGCCACCGACCTGCTGGCGCTGACCCTTATCGCGGCGCCGGGTGAATGGGGCGCCGACATCGTCGTCGGCAACTCGCAGCGCTTCGGCGTGCCGTTCGGCAACGGCGGTCCGCATGCGGCCTTCATGGCCTGCCGCGATGCGTACAAGCGTTCGATGCCCGGCCGTCTGATCGGCGTGTCCATCGATGTGGAAGGCAAGCCAGCGTACCGGCTCACCCTGCAGACGCGCGAGCAGCACATCCGCCGCGAGAAGGCCACGTCGAATATCTGCACCGCACAGGTGCTGCTCGCCGTCATGGCCAGCATGTACGCCGTCTATCACGGTCCGGAAGGCCTCACCCGCATCGCTCGCCGCGTGCATCGCCTCAGCGCGATCCTGGCCGGCGCGCTGGGCAAAGCCGGCATCACCGTCGGACCGGATTTCTTCGATACGCTGCACGTGGTCAACGTCGACGCCGATGCCATCCACGCCAAGGCCGAATCGGCGCGCATCAACCTGCGTCGCATCGACAGCCGGAGCCTGGGCATCAGCCTCGATGAAACCACCACGCGCGAGGACGTGATTGCGCTGGCCAAGCTGTTCGGCGCCGGTGTTGCGATCGATGACATCGACGCGCTGGATGCCGCCACCGACGACGCCCTGCCCGCCGGCCTGCGCCGCACCAGCGCCTTCCTCACGCATCCAGTGTTCAACACGCATCACAGCGAGCATGAACTGCTGCGCTACATGCGCGCGCTGGCCGACAAAGATCTGGCGATGGATCGCACCATGATCCCGCTGGGCAGCTGCACCATGAAGCTCAACGCCACCGCCGAGATGATCCCGGTGACCTGGCCGGAGTTCGGCAATATCCATCCGCTGGCGCCGTCCGCGCAGACGCAGGGCTATACCCAGCTGATCGATACGCTCGAGGCGATGCTGGTCGAATGCACCGGCTACGACGCGGTAAGCCTGCAGCCGAACTCTGGCGCGCAGGGCGAGTACGCCGGCCTGCTGGCGATTCGCGCCTATCACCGCTCGCGCAATGAAGACCATCGCGATATCTGCCTGATCCCTGAATCCGCCCACGGCACCAATCCGGCCTCCGCGCAGATGTGCGGCATGACCGTGGTGGTGACCCAGTGCGACGCCAACGGCAACGTCGATATCGACGATATCCGCGCCAAGGCCGAAAAATATTCCGACCGCCTTGCCGCGCTGATGATCACCTACCCGTCCACGCACGGCGTGTTCGAGGAAGACATCGCGGCGATCTGCGAGGTCGTTCACCAACACGGCGGCCAGGTCTACACCGACGGCGCCAACA
>CAIKJM010000429.1 GCA_903827735.1 uncultured Rhodanobacter sp.
GCCGGTGATCGCCTCATCCGCCGAGTGATTGATGCTGCCCATCGAATTCTGGATGCGCGTCGAAATCGTCCGGAAGCGACGATTGACCCAGGTCACCAGCGCGCTCACCAAGGGCGCAAGCAGCAGCACGCAGAGCGTCAGTTTCCAGCTGGTATAGAACAGAAATCCGAGCAGACCGATCGCAGTGAGACCGTCCTTGATCATCGAGGTCAGCACACTCGACGTCGACTCCGCGACCTGCGAGGCGTGATACGTCAGCTTGGCCTGCAGATCCGCATTGCGTGCGCGATCGTGGTGACCGACCGGAACGATCAGCAAATGTGCGAACACCTCGTGGCGCAAGCGCGCCACCACGCCCTGCCCGACCGACGACATCGCATAGGCGGAAACGAAATTCGACACCGCGCGCAACAGGAACAGACCCAACACGGCGAACGGCAGCCAGGCGATGACCTTCGGGTCGCGGTTGTTGAAGGTATCGGTGAGCGTCTTCACCAGCCAGGGAATTCCGCCCGACTCGGACGCCGCGAAAATGATCATGCTGACGACCGCCAGCACGAAGATGCGCCAGCGCGGCGCAGCGTAGCCGAGCAGGCGGCGATACACCGCAAGCGGACGATAAGGATCTAAGACTGCGGCCTTGGCCAAGTGCGTGTGCGCGCCGTGCTGGAATAGAGCCGGCATGTTAGCAAACGGCCTGCTGCGCCCGGTCGACGCGTAGGTTCGTAGCGGCGATAGGCCCAATCGCCAAGTCGGCCACTCCGGGCCAGCGGCAAACCGGCCACTCCGGGCCGACGGCAACGGCCCGCGACGGGGCTCGAGGGCTACGCCCGATCGGAGCTTTTCGTTTTTTCCAGGGCGAGCGCGCGCTAGACTGCCGCACTAACCCGAGGAGACCCGACGATGGCCGATGCCGGCAAGAAAACGCTGTTCGAGAAAATCATCGACAAGGAATTGCCTGCGCAATTCGTTTACGAAGACGAACTCTGCGTCGTCATCAAAGACATCAACCCGGCCGCACCCGTGCACCTGCTGGTGATCCCGCGCAAGCGCATCGAGATGCTGTCCGACTCAAAGCCGGAAGATCAGGCACTGCTCGGTCACCTGATGCTGGTCGCCGGCAAAGTCGCGCGCGACGCCGGCTATGGCGATGCGTTCCGACTGGTCGTCAACAACGGCGCGGCGGCGAGTCAGAGCGTGTTCCATATCCATCTGCACGTCATCGCCGGTCGGCCACTGTCCTGGCCACCGGGGTGAAATCAAACAAGCATGCAAAGCGCCAGTGGCGCTTTGCAGTTCGAATTCACGACCGCACACGGAGGTGCGGGCCGGCCATACCAGGGATGGCGGCGCAAGCCGCTCCGGTAGCTCAACCCAATTCAGGCGCGATCGGCGCTTCGCCGTTTGATTTCATCGCCGAACGCAAACGAGCAACGCATTCAGCGTGGCGATGAAATCATCGAACTGGAAATTGGTGCAGCAACGCCGAGACTGAGGTCCGTCTCGCTCAGCCTCACTCAGCGGCAATTCGCCAGATTCGGCCGCGATTGACTGTCGAGCCACAGCACGAAGGGTCCGCCAGGCAGCACTGAGTTTCCCGGCCCGAGATACGTCGGCGGGCTGAAGCTCGTTCCGCCATCACCGCTGGACTGTACATAAGCCGAACTGGCGCTGGTCCAGGCCAGGGTCAAGGCACCATTTCCAGCCCACATCGCTGGCAGAAAATCATCGGTGTCGGGGCTTTGGTTGATGCCGCTGAATCCACTGAGATTCACCGGGGCGGAGAATGTCTGGCCCTTGTCGTGGCTGGCGCGGAACTGTGTTTCCCAATCGTTGCCGATCTGCTTCAGATAGCTCACGTATAGGTTCGCGCCATCGGCAACGACCGAGCCGTGGCGGACGTTGTCGTCGAGAATCACCGTCTTCGAAAATGACTGTGCGAGATCGGTACTGCGGATATACGACAATCGGTTCTTTGCGGTGGGATCTTTCGAAGTCCGCCAGACAATCGAGACGGTGCCGTCGCCTGAAATGGCGATGAGCGGTTCCACTGCATAGGTCTGGCTCGGACTCAGGCTTTTTGCAGCCGAGAATGTGACGCCGCCGTCATGGCTATAGGCCATCAGCGCGAGACTTTCATTGGCGGCGGTCGAGTCTTCCCAGACCGCATACACATTGTTGGCGCGGCTAGCGAGTGCA
>CAIKJM010000430.1 GCA_903827735.1 uncultured Rhodanobacter sp.
ACGGTGATGCGGCCGCTCTTGAAATCGCTCAGGGCGCGGGTGCGAGCGTTCTGGCTCTTGTTGCCGTGGATCGCGGCTGAGCGCAGGCCCGAGGCATTGAGAAAGGTGACCAGCTTGTCGGCGCCATGCTTGGTGCGGCTGAACACCAGCGACTGGCGACGGCTGTCGACCGACAGCAGATGCAGCAGCAGGTCACGCTTTTTCGCGGCGTCGACCGGATGCACCTGGTGGCTGACCAGGGTGGTGACGGTGTTCGGTGCGGAGACCGAAATCTCTTTCGGGTTGTGCATGAACTCCATCGCCAGCGCCTTGATCGCCGGAGCGAACGTGGCCGAAAACAGCATCGTGTGACGCTTCTTCGGCAGCGCCACGAGAATGCGCTTCAGCGCGGGCAGGAAGCCCATGTCGAGCATGCGGTCAGCTTCGTCCAGGATCAGCGTTTCGACGCCGGACAGGTCCAGCGTGCGCTGCTGCATGTGATCCATCAAGCGACCCGGCGTGGCGATGACCACATCGACGCCGCGGCGCAGCGCGTTGATCTGCGGGCCCATGCTGACGCCGCCGAAGATGGTGGTGGCGCTGACCTGGATGTGCTTGCCGTAGTCGCGCAGGTTCTCGTGAACCTGGGCTGCCAGCTCGCGCGTCGGGGTGAGAATGAGCGCACGCGGACGGCGCGTCATGGTCTGGCCGCTGGTCGACAGACGCTGCAGCAGGGGAAGTACAAAGGCGGCAGTCTTGCCGGTGCCGGTTTGCGCGGCAGCGAGCAGGTCGTGGCCCTCCAGCGCGGCGGGAATCGCGGCGGCCTGGATCGGGGTGGGTTTGGTGTAGCCGTAATCGGCAAGCGCACGCAACAACGCGGGCGCGAGGCCCAGCGAATCGAAAGACATGAATAACACTCCTGAGCAACCCGGAGTGTTCATACCGTGTTGCAGACTTGGGGATAGATGCGGCGGATGCCGCTGAAGTCAGAACGACCTCGCCGCCAAGTATAGCGCGAGAACCATCGTCGCGCTTGTTTTTTGTTGCAGCGAAGCAAAAGCGCTGCCGGGCAACGTCTGCGCGCAACACTGACGTTCGCTAACGGGTTCGACGATTACTTGTGCGAAATCTTCATCTTTAGCGTTGCAAACGAGATGCCCGTGGGGCATACGATAAAGGCTATTCGTCGATTGAATTCAAGGAAAGCCAGATGTCGCTGCTTGCGCCCCTGCGGGAACTCAACCACACCCAGCGGCATACCGTGCTCGCCAGTTTTCTTGGATGGACGCTCGATGCGTTCGACTATTTTCTGCTGACCTTCGTCATTGTCGCAGTGGCCAAGGAGTTTGGCGTCGACAACAAGGCCGTGACCTACGGCTTGTTCCTGACCCTGGCAGCGCGCCCCATCGGCGCGCTGCTGTTTGGACGGCTGGCCGACCGCTTTGGCCGCCGGCCGATTCTGATGCTCGACATTATCCTGTTCTCGGTGTTCGAACTGGCGACGGCGTTTTCGCCGTCGCTGACCGTGCTGCTGGTGCTGCGTTTTCTGTTCGGTGTAGCGATGGGCGGCGAATGGGGTATCGGCGCTTCGCTGGCGATGGAGTCGATTCCGGCCAAGTCGCGCGGCTTGATCTCGGGGCTGCTGCAAAGCGGCTACCCCTGCGGCTTTTTCCTCGCGGCGCTGGCGAACTGGCTGCTGG
>CAIKJM010000431.1 GCA_903827735.1 uncultured Rhodanobacter sp.
CTGGGAACAACTCAGCGCCAGCGACGCCATGATTTTTGGTTGCCCGACTTATATGGGCGGACCTTCGTCGGTGTTCAAGAAATTCATGGAGGACAGCTCGTCGCGCTGGATGAAGCAGGAGTGGGCCGACAAGATCGCGGCGGGCTTCACCAATTCGGCGAGTCAGAGCGGCGATAAGCTCAATACCCTCGTTTCAATGGCGGTTTTTGCTGCGCAACACAGCATGATCTGGGTCAGTCTAGGCCTGTTGCCTGGCAACAACGCCAGCAAGGCTTCGCCCAACGATTTGAATCGTCTCGGCAGCTTTCTCGGCGCGATGGCGCAGTCCAACGCAGACCAGCCAGCCGAACTCGCGCCACCCGAGGCCGATCTGCTCACCGCCAGCAAACTCGGCTTGCGCGTCGCGACAATCGCACAGCGACTTTCGCCAAAAGCCGCCTGATCTCGCGCCTAAGGCCCCTACGCACTGAGTCCAGTGTCACCGACGAGGATTTCGACATGCCAAAAATGGACGTGATCTACCCGAGAGGTGCACTCGAGGCAGACGCCCGTAGCGAATTGCCGCGCACGCCGGGAGCCACCGCCATTCGTTCAAACGCTGTTATGACAGCACCGCGACCGAACCAGCGCGGGATTCAACTCACGTTGAAGCGCTGATAAGGTTCGATCTGATGAATGCGATCGCCGTTCCAGAGGTACCGGTAGTGGCTGGTCTGAGTCACTGGTCTGAGTGCGCGCGGTCGCAGCACCGCGACACACTTGCCACTGGGTCGGTCGCGTACGCTGGCGTAGTAGATTCCCCAGATGCCGCGTAGGCGCATCGCTTGGCCGAATCGCTGGCCGGCGCTGTACGAATCAGGATCGAGCAGCGCGCCCGCGAGCTTCCGGCCCACAGGCAATTCGGTCATCGACTGCGCGAGCGTGGTTGTGTAACAGCGCATTTCCAGCGTCTCTGCAGAAATGCTGGCATCGCGCAGAAAAACTTCACGGTGATACTTGGTTTCGGCGATTGCGGTGTCGACCGACAGCGCGGCGTAATAGATGCCGAAGCTGCCGTCTGAAAAGCGCGACGGCGCGGGATGGCAGAACGCTGCCATGATCGGCGTGCTGCCCGGACCATAAACCGCATCCTGGTCGGCAACCAGGCGGATCTGGCCCAGTTCCTGTCGAAGGCGATCGTTGGTGAGGCCCTCCAGTTCGGCCAGCATCTGCAGTTCTTCGGCGTCGCGTGCGACATCGAACAACTGCACCGCAGGGAAGCGACTCGCCACGATGCGATGCACCGGCACGCCGACGCGTCGGCGAGTCAGCGCGCCATAGTCGTCAACCTCGGGCGGCATCGAGATAGCGGCGCACCATGAACAGATCGGCAACCTGCCCCTGCAACATACGATCGAGTGGCGCCTGGCCGCCGAGCCATGCGCTCGCATTGGGATTGCGCAGCCACAGCAGGCGATTGTCCGGCGTTGGCAACAGAATCTTCAGCGCCTTGCTGATGCCCAGCAGATAGCTCATCCGCTCGAGGGTGTCGGCCGAGAGTTCCAGCTCGCCGGAGGCTTCCGCCAACGTGCGCCAACGCTGCAGGCTGCGCGGAGCGGTTCCGAGCAGCTTGCCCAGCTGTTCCTGCGTGATCCGCCAGCTCGCCGCGATTGCAAACATCTCGCGCAAGCCGACGGCATTGCGACGCGCCGTCCACTGCGCGTCATGCGCCGGAATGGGCTTGCTCGCTGGCGAATGTTCCACCGGGATGAGGCGCATGGCTGCTTCCATTCAATACGTCAAATGACGTAAGTGAATTTAATAGTACGCCATCTGGCGCATCGCTGCAATCGGCCGTTTCGAGCCTTCGCAGAGACGAACGAACTTTCTTGCGAACACCTGTATTGAGCCGTCGTCAGACTCATCTTGGCGGCGATACCGGCCGATCATCGGGCCTCGCCTCGCCTCGCCTTGTCTGGTCTGGTCAGGTCACGTCTGCGTGATGGGCCCAGCATTCGAGGGGCTTGAGGTTCAACCGAGTCGGGACGGTTCGCTCGGCAATTCCACTTGGTCGCCGAATGCGCCGGCGGGATGTTCTCAGTTAGCGCTGCGCTGGGCGTGATGCATTCGACAGCGCAGTCCATCGGCGAACGTCGACGCCCATCACGAGGAGCCATAGCGTGAGCGATCCCTCCCCCGCGACGCCCGGAATGGCGATGTAGGGAAAAAACAGATCGTTACCCAGCGGGGGCCACAGGAAGGTCAAATAGCCCAGGCCTGCCAACGCCATCAGCACACCGATAATCCGGGGCAGTAAGCTCGATTTGAAAATGAGAGTGCCGATCAGTACGCAATGAAGCCCGAACGGGACCAGGGCGATGCCGTAAAGGGTGTTGAAGTCAGCCGGCGAATAAGCGCGCTTGAACACAGGCACGATGCCGAAATAGTTCAACGCGTTGGCAGCCATAACGGCGACAAAGACCAGCCGGGAGATTGCTGCGAGC
>CAIKJM010000432.1 GCA_903827735.1 uncultured Rhodanobacter sp.
GATACCTCGACGACGTACTGATCGGGCGTCTGATAGCACGAGGTATCCACATTGCCCTTGACGGAGATTTCGATGTGCGCACCGCCGCCTATTCCAGCTTTTGTGACGATGGACTGGACCGGCGTGGCGAAGTCAAGGGTATCCAATCGCTGCGCCAGGTTGGGCGGCAGATTCGCATGGTCGATGTTGACGGTGACCAGCCCGCCCTTGTGTGTCAGCTGGGCGTTAGCGCCAGTGCCGCTGAAGCTAATCAGCACTCGACCCTCGCCGTTAGGACCTCGGCGGAAATCGATATTGGAAATGGCCGGTCCATTCATCGATGACGGCAGTGCCTTGGACGGATCGATCGTAGCGACCGTGGTTACCGACTGATCGGCGGTGCCGTTGTTGATCGTCAGCAGCAGGCTGTGGCCTTCCACGCGCGAGCGGTAGGTCGACTCGCGCATCAGCTCGACCACAACGCGAGTGCGGCCACCGGCAGTAACCGCCGAAACACCGGCGGTGGAGCCTTGACCGATCGTGATGTGGCGTGCAGACGCATTGTCCGTATCGGCAAAATCTACCGCGATGCGCGGCGGATTACCCGTGGTAAATATCTTCGGTTGCGGTACCGGGCCGTTGCCGAAATCCATTTTCAGCTCGACGTTGCCGCCGGGGCGCGTTTCGTAGCTGATGTTTTTCAGCGTGGTGCCCGCGGCGGAGGCTGCGCTGGTCCAGCTGGCGCCGGCGAGCAGCAAGCCCATCAGGATGTAGTGACTCGCATGGCGCATGACACGGCCCCGGAAAGATTGGTTTGGATTGGTCATTGCATCAGCCCCTGTGTTTCCTATTGCCCCGCAAGGGCGATGCTGGCGGGACGTTCCATCCAGCCACCATTACCGTTAGATACCAACTCGACCAGATCGATATGGTCATCGCTGATGGCGACGACGTGTCCATAGTTCTGGCCCATGTATTCGCCCTTGTGGATACGGTGAATCACGCCACCGGGATCTTTGATCAGCACCTCCGTGCCAGCCCCCGCACCGACCGTACCGACCATCTTCAAGCTATCCAGCGAGAACATCTCCAGCGGTTCCTTGGCACGATTGGCATCCGGCCGCGGACCGCTGTTGGCCGAACTTGGCTCGCTTTCGGCCAGGCTTGGGCTGAACGGGTCGCGCTTGTCCTGATCGTCGTACTTGAACGATTCAAACGTCTTGATGACCGGCAGTGGCGTGATCGGCGCACCTTTCTTGGCTTTTTCCTGGGCGATCCAGTCGCGCAGATCGGAGGTTCCTCGGGTGCAACCGCTGACGACCAGGGCAATCCCCAGCATCAGAAGAATGTGCAACGTCTTTGCCGGATTGAGAGCGGCCAATTTTTTCATTTCTGTGCTCCCGGCGGGGTGCTGCCTGAAGCCTTGATGGTGGTGGAGCTCTCTTCGTCGTCAAGATAGCGGTAGGTTTTCACCGTACCCTGGAGCACCAGCTGGCCGTCGCCGGCGGCGCCTGCCTTGCCCGCGTTCTTCGGCGTCAGCGACACGTCGTGCAGGGTCAGAATGACCACGCGCGGCAGCGAGGCCACACCGCTGATGAAGGCGCCGAACTGATGATAGGTGCCGGTCATCCGCAGCGTGATGGGCTTTTCCGCATAAAAGTCTTTTGGCGTCTCCGGGCCCGGCTGGAACAGCTCGTTGACAAGGCCCGCGCTCTGCGCGGTCTGCGAAATGTCCACCAGTAGTTCCGGCATTTCCGTCTTGCCGGGCAGCTGGCGCAGCAACTGACGCAGCATGTCCTGCATCTCGTCGAGCTGCTGCTGCAGCGCTTCGAGGTTGACCGCTTTGGCCTGCTTGGTCGAAAACTCCTGCTTCAGCGCGTCTTCCTTGGCGGCCAAAGTGGTGAGGCTATCCTGCTGATCGCCGATGAAGAAATACCAGCCGATAAGCACGATGACGGCAAACAGCAGCCCGGTGAAAAACATCTTGACCGACTGCGGCCAGCCGCCGACGTTGTTGCGGTCGAGATTGCGCAGGTCGTTGAAGAACTTCATGGCTTCGCTCCTCCTGTCGCAGGAGCGCTGGCTGCCTTGGCTGGCGGCGCGGCGGAACTCGCACCAGCAGGCGCACCGGAATCAGCCTGATCAGCCTTGGGACGGCTGAGCGCGATATCCAAACCAAACGTGTAGGGCATGCGCGTAGCTTCCGCACTTTTCTCGGTCTTGCGCAGCTCGGTATGACCGAGCCATGGCGAGGCCTCGATGTTCTTCATGTACTCGGCGACGCTGGCATTGGATTGCGAGACGCCGTCGAGCGACATCGACTGTCCATCCTGCTTGACGCCGGTCAGTCGCGCGCTGGAGGGAATGGTTTTCACCAGCTCGTCGAACAGATGGACCATCTGCGAGCGATCGGCCTGCAGCTGTTCAATGATCTGCTTGCGGGCCAGCAGGTGATCGCGAACCTTTTCCAGATCCTTGATCTTGGTAATGCGTACATCAACCTGGGTGATTTCATTCTGCAGCAGGGTGTTGCGTTCGTTCTGGTTGTCGATGCGCTCGCCCATCCAGAAGCCCCAGAGCAGCAGAAAGACGATGGCCGCTGCAAATGCCACGCCGAGTTGGATATAGAACTCGCGTTCGCGCTGTTTGCGTCGCGCGGCGCGATGCGGGAGTAGGTTGACGTGTGCCATCAGTCGAAGCTCCTCAGCGCGAGACCGACCGCAATCATCAAGGCCGGCGCATCCTGGGCCAGCGATTGCGCCTGCACGCGCGGCGACAGCGACATGCGCGCCAACGGATTGGCCACGATGCACGGCACGCCAAGCTGCTCTTCCAGCATGGCGCCCAGGCCTTCGATCGAGGCGCAGCCACCGGCCAGCACCACCTGATCGACCTTGCTGTATTCGCTGCCCGCGAAGAAGAACTGCAGCAGGCGGCTGATCTGCTGGGTCAGCGACTGCTTGAACGGCTCCAGCGCCTCGCTTTCATAAGACTCGGGCAGGCCGCCCTTGCGCTTGGCGCGACCGGCTTCCTCGTAGGACAGGCCGAAGCGACGCATGATCTCGTCGGTCAGCTGCTTGCCGCCAAAGACCTGCTCGCGCGAGTAAATGGTGCGCTGGTTGCGCAGCACCGACAGCGTGGTCATGGTGGCGCCGATGTCGACCACCGCTACGAGCGCGTCGCGACCGACGCTGAGCTGGTCGGCAACCATGGCAAAAGCGTTTTCCATCGCGAAGGCTTCGACGTCGATGACGCCGGCCGTCAAACCGCCCAATTCCAGCGCCGCCACCCGCATGTCGACGTTCTCGGTACGCGAGGCGGCCAGCAGTACATTGTTCATGTCGGGGTTATCGCGTACCGGGCCAACCACTTCGTAATCGAGGCTGACTTCCTCGATCGGATAGGGGATGTACTGATTGGCTTCGATCTGGATCTGACCTTCGAGGTCGTCCTCGGACAGATCGCTGGCCATGGGGATGATGCGGGTGATCACCGCTGAGCCGGCAACCGCCGCCGAACCAAATTTGAGTTTGGAGCCAGAACGGGCCAGCGCGCGGCGGATGGCGTCACCTACCGCCTCGACCTCGACGATGTTCTTTTCGACCACGGCATTGGGTGGCAGCGGTTCGACCGCGTAGTGTTCCACGCGAAAACGCCCGCCGGCCTGACTGAGCTGCAGCAGCTTGACGGCAGTCGAACTGATGTCGACACCTATCAGCGCCGGCTTCTTGGGTGTGAAAAGCCCCACGGTGTTTCCCCCTGACCCTTGGCGCCCCTGACCAGAAACCTGGAGGGATGCGCAATGGCATTAAATCGAAAAATTAACGCAATGGCAACGGTCTACGTGAACTTTCTCAACTAATTGTCGTGATGTCCACCACAATTGCAGGGTCGACCTCTCCGGGGCGAGCCCCGCCGGGTTCGTGCCCGGCGCATCCAGACAATACCGCTACATCTATACTCTGGCACGTTTTGACTTAGGTCTCGCCATCCCACCATGCGAATTCTCAAGCGATTGTTGCGCTGGGCTCTGATCCTGGCTTTTTCCGGCCTGCTGCTGGCCGTCGTCGCCGTGGGCGTGGCCTATTGGCTGATCGCGCCGCGGCTGCCGGCGGTGGCGGTACTGAAGGATTATCATATGCAGGTGCCGCTGCGCGTGCTGAGCGCCGATGGCAAGCTGATCGCCAGTTTTGGCGAGACACGGCGCATCCCGGTCGCCATCGCCGATGTGCCGGACCAGCTCAAGCACGCGGTGCTTTCGGCCGAAGACGCTGACTTCTACCATCACCCCGGCGTGGACTGGCACGGCCTGGCCCGCGCCGGCTGGCACGTGATCGCCACCGGCGGCGATAAGGGCCCGGGCGGCTCGACCATCACCCAACAGGTGGCGCGCAATATCTTTCTGAGCCCCGAGAAGCTGTATTCACGCAAGCTGACCGAAATTTTCATTGCGTTGCGCATCGAGCATGAGCTGACCAAGGATCAGATCCTCGAGCTGTATCTCAACAAGATGTTTCTCGGCCACCGCGCCTATGGCGTGGCCGCGGCCGCCGAGTACTACTATGGCAAGACGCTGGACCAGCTGACCGTCGCCGAGTGTGCCCTGCTCGCTTCGACCTTTCAGCTGCCTTCCGTGGTCAACCCCATCAACAGCCCCGCCCGTGGCATTGCCCGACGCAACTGGGTGCTGGGTGAGATGCTCAAGCACGGCTACATAACGCAGCCGGTTTACGAGCAGGCCATCAACGAACCGAATCACGCCTTCCCGCACGAGCAGACCATCGAGGTCGACGCGCCCTACCTTGCAGAAATGGTGCGCCGACAGGCGCTGGACCGGCTCGGCAACGAGGCGCTGACCGAAGGCTACGTGGTCAAAACGACCCTGCAAAGCGATCGCCAAAAGGCGGCCGTGGACGCGCTGCGCGATGGACTGAGCATCTACGACCATCGCCACGGCTGGCGCGGACCCGAAGCGCACCAGGATCTGGCCGCCGATGCCGGCCAGGCCGACTACGATCGCGTGCTGTCCAGTTACTTCAGCATCTCCGGCATGCAGCCGGGCCTGGTCACCGCCGCGGACGCGACCGAAGCGACCGTGTATCTAGCCGACCACCAGAACGTCAAACTCGATCTGGCCGCGATGAGCTGGGCTCGCCCACACATTGACGACGATCGCGTCGGCGCGGCGCCCACCACCGTCAGCAAGGTGCTCAAGCGCGGCGACGTGATCCGCCTGTCGCGCAATGACAAGGGCGAATGGCAGTTGGACCAGATTCCCCGCGCGCAGGCCGCATTGACCTCGATCAGTCCGGAAGATGGTGCCATTCGTGCGCTGGTCGGCGGCTTCA
>CAIKJM010000433.1 GCA_903827735.1 uncultured Rhodanobacter sp.
ATACTGCTCAGCCATCACCAACGCGAACGCTTGAGCCAAGGTCCGGTCATGGGTTCTAAGCGCCCTTTTGATGACCTGAGCCCCAACCTTCAAACGAAGGTCAACAGGAACAATGAGGCGAAAAGCAAAGCCACTGGGGCGGTAGGTGAGATAGCTTGAAAGGCGCATGCGGGGTTCCCGATGTGACCCAAGCTTTGACCCAAAACACGAAACCCTAAAAAGCAAAAAGGCCCTGAAAAATCAGGGCCTTATGCTTACTGGCTGGGAGACTAGGATTCATTTCGTCCCGTCTCAAGCCATTGTCCCTCAAACCCTTTTAGCCACCGAACATTCTCGAAAGGTTGACCCTCCGAGTTGACCGTGTTCAAGGAAGCCTATCACGACCACCGACACGTCCATTTTGTTGCCGTCGGTCAGATCAATTTCCCCCGCTATGAGGGCTTAGGCATCCTGCCCAAAAAGTCAGCCAGCCACGCTTGCACTGTCTCAATGTCAGTCAGAAGCTCAGCATGACTGGGCAGCGTGATGGGAGTTTCTTGCGCCTGCGAATGCTCAAAAGCAGAATATTTGGTCATCATTTCATCGACCAACTGGCAATCGCCCGGTTCAATCAACGCCAAACATCCAATTCTATTTTTGGTTTGAACGTCTCGACGGAACCGCAGGACGACCCCAGCGCAAAGGTGGTTTTCAACAATTCGTTCAAGAAGAATGCGGAAGTTGCTACATACCCCTTTGGCAGCCAGCTTTTGACTGTCGCTGTCTACCTTTTTAAGGTTGTTCATTGAAGCGATGAGCTTGTTCAGCCCCTTCGCCGGTTTTTCGGTGAACACGTCGAGCGTAGCGGGCAGACCGGTGGATCCATCTTCGCATTGGATCACTTTGACCTGAAAGGTGATGGGGCTGCCAGCCTTCGATAATTTTTCGTGCGCGTCGTCAACGAGCGTCATGAGAGAAAGGCGATGGGTGAAGACAATGACCTGACGTGTAAGCGCAAGGCTCACCAGCTTCTTAGCAACAGCCTCTTCGTATACCTGGTCAAGGGACGAAATCGGATCATCAAAAATCAATGGGACAGATCTATCAGTGGCGGTGACGTCCGCCAAGAAGGAAGCCAAAGCCACCACTCGTTGTTCGCCCTCACTCAATATGGCGCCGTTCGTGGTCTTTCCGTGCGCGTCTCGAAGCTCGATGAAAAAGGTAAATTTCCCCTTGCCCTCTTTTTTATCTCGTAGCCGAACGGGCAGCAAATGGCCGCGGAGCTCTTTGAGTTCTTTGTTAAACCGATCTTTATAGCCCCCTGCCAACTCGGCTTCACCCACTTCGTTACTCTTTGACGTCAGAAGAGAGGTGTTGGTGCTTTGGATTGCTTTTTCAAATAACTCGTCTTTTTTCTTTCGATCCGCCTCCGCGATGATGCTGTCACGCACGGACTTAATCCATTCACGCGCTTTCAATTCTTGCAGCTGGGCTTCTTGCTGCTTCCGCGCTTCGACATCAACGATCTCATTGAGGCTTGTTTGTTCAGTGGTCAAACGTTCAGCAGCGGCGGCAATGGCGTCGGTGATTTCCGACCAATTTACAGACGGAAGGCTGGCCAGAGGCTGCTTGGAAGCTATGTCGTCGATGCGTGCTTTCACTTCCTCCTCGATCTTTTTCAGATCATCGGGTTCCAGCTTGGTGACCGCTGTAAGAAGGCTCCAAAACGACGCAAGCGGCACGGCGGGGACGGTTTTTTCTCTTTCAGCGACTAATTTTTCAGCCAACTTGGCTTCTGTTTCGAGTGCGTTGGTGACGTAATCTGCAAAATTCCCCAGCCTGACCTTGGCTTCTATTGAAAGCTCTTGCTGACAGAGAACGCAGCGTGCACCGTCTTCGAGATTGGGGTGCTCGTGGTCTGGGTAAGCAAGCAACTTCGAGTATTCAGAGGCACAGCGCCAGAGCTCGCGCCACGTCGCCTCTCCGACCCCTTGTAGTGGAACGTCTTTGAAGAACTTTTCCGCGTAATCTTTGGCGGCGTTTCGTTTTTCCAAAGCTGCTGCGCGCAAGTCGAAAACGTCCTGAAGGCCGGCGTTACTCAGCCCGGCTTGTAACTTCTCCAAGGTGTCGCGCACATCTTCTATCTGCTTAATTGATTTTCCAACAGCTATCAGCCGTGCGCCCGGATCCGCCTGGGCCAACGCTGCTTCCAACACAATTCGCCGTTTGGCGTCCGCCTCTGTGATCAGGCATGCGGCATCAATGTCTGCCTCGGTCGTGCGTGCTTTGATGTTCTGATAAAACTTTCCGGCGGCGGTCGCCTGATGGGCAGGGAGTAACGCGGGCAGCTTGGAGACCAACGCTTCCCTGCGCTCCACGAGCTCCGCTCTAACCCTGTCAGAAATGTGGATTAGTCCAGCAAGAAACCGCATGGTTCGCGGCTCATGCGTCGCAGGACCCGAATTCTCACAAAATGCCGTCGCGGACAGGGTATCGAAAACTTGAACGGGCGCGAGTTGCTTCACGGCGCCATCGGCCGTTGTCCAATTCGTAGGAGCCTCCTTTTTTCCATCCAGGCTGAATTCGACCGTCGCCGACGGAACTGGGTGCTTTTCTACGAAAACATTGGGCTGTATCGCTTTTTCTCGAATTCGAGAACCACACATTTCTTTGAGCAGCCGCGCGTAGCCCGTTTTGCCACTGCCGTTGGATCCGTAAACAACGGTGATGCTGCCCTGTCCTAAATCTAACTCCGCTGTTGGCCCCAACGCGTTGACGCCAGAAATTTTGCTGATTTTTTGAATGCGTAGTTCTGGCCCGACGGAAACCATCGAGATGGAGCCCGCAATGATGGCCGGATATGGAGATTGAAGTTGACCGGCGACTTCGCTGTGGCAATGGTCGGCCAGCGCTTTGATGTCGTCATCCGAAGGCATCCCAGCCTTTGCGATGAATTCGCCGGCTGCTCGCCGCAACCAGTTAGCACGCCCGTTGAGCCAACTCTCCAACGAATTGTCGGTGCTGCTCTGCTTTCCCTTTGCCATGCTTAACCGTCCTGGCTCATCAATGTGATGAGTAGGCTACACCTGTATCGTTTTTGCGGGATCATGCTATCGGGCAGCCTTATCTCTTAACCGGCATCGGGCGGCTGCCACGTCCGGTTCGTGATGGGGGCTGGCAGCTCACCCACGAACACCCCATTGGAAACCGCTGCCCGGCAGTTAACGCTTCTTCGGTCTACTACGCACTTTGCTCTTTTTGATGAGTGCGCTGGCGGGCGTTGTTCCCGCATTGAGGCGCTTTTCAAGCTCAGCCATGAAGGCCAACCAGTCGCCGCCATAGGCGTGCACCAAATCTCTGACCACCAGTAGCTCCAAGCCTCGGTCATTCGTCTCGAAATCGCTGATGCTGGTTTGACTGAGCCCAAGATGCTCAGCGGCTTGCACCTGCGTCATGCCGGCGGCCAGCCGAAGCTCGCGCAGGAGCAATGCCAGGACGGCATTTTCAGGGCGGTGCGTGGACGATGGCTTCGGCGTGGTCTTGGGCATGCGCTCAACCTAACGCGCACCTTTAGTTATCCTTCTTTCATGTTTTTATGTGATTTAGGAATAATCTTTGCCCTGTCCACGCCGAATCTCGCCATGGACCCGGCGCACAGCCGGCTTATTCGATTAGGCTAAACAGGGGATCACGATGATCAAATCTATGGGGCTCACAGCCATCGCATCTTTGGTTGTGCTGTGCGCGGCAACCGCAGCAAGCGCACAAAACACAGGCGTGGCCGGCTTCTTCCAACGCGCGGGTGCCGCCATCAAAACGGGCGCTGGCCAAGTGCTTGGCCAACCGAATGCTGGCGGCGGTGTCTCCACGACGGGCCCCACCTTTCGCCCGATTGACCCGGCCACCGGCGGACAGTTCGAGGGCCTGTTTGATCATTGGCACCCAGGGGCCATTTGGCCACGGGCCGCCATCACCTTCACCCGCTTTGGCAGTCGCCTGCCTTGCTGGACGGCACGCGCGACCATCTGGAAATCCGCCACCCAACATCACGACGAGACGTTTGAAATCTGCAACGCCCCATTGGTCATTCACGACGACCTTGGCGGGAGCCAGCAATTGAGCGCCACGAACACGACGTCCAACGTGACGATGTCGATGGATGGGGCCCAAAACATCGAAGGCATTTCTCACGTGCAATCGGCCACCGTGCGTGACACCGGCCCCAATCCGCCGCACATGCTCTTCACCTTGAATTGGGGCAACTCGGGCAATGCGTTGATGCCGCAGTATCACGAAATACTGTTGCGCCTGATGTATGCGTGCAGCTATGAGGACCCGACCAGCAAAGGCATCAACAACATGCTGGGTAAGTTGCTTTGGGTTGCTCGATTTGACCCATCCGGAAACGCCGACACCGGAGCTGCCAAATGAACCTATCCATGAAACGCGTCGCCTTGTCTGCTGGCGTGGGCGCTGTGAGCTGGTTTGTCCTGATGGTGCTCGCGCGAAATCTATTTTATTCGTATGGGCTGTATTACCACGGGCTACTGTTCTGGCTCATCTTTTCGGCGGTCGCTTTTTACGTGCTGCCGGCTTCCAGCCGCACTGCCACCGGTGAAGCGCAGTCGTCCAATGACGATGCCCCGCTGACGATCACCCAAGATGGCGAATGGGCCGTGATCCATGCGCGCCCGGTGAGCATCGGTGGCTATGCCATGTTTGCTTGGATTTTGGGCGCCATGTTTGGGGGCATCGCGGGGGCCGCCGTCGCGTCGTTCATCCATATGATGACCGGGGGCAACGTCCCGATGGTTTTTCTCGTCATCTTTGTGGTGCTCACCTGTGTGATTGCGAAGGGCTATCTGGCTCTGATCAATCGGCACCGAAAAATTCAGCGGGCACCGTTTGCCGTGTCGGCCGCCGGCGTGCGATTGCCCAATGGTAAAAAGGTGGCCCATGCCCACGTGTATGCCTGGACGGTACGAAACGCGCGCAATGGGCAAGTTTTTATTGCCGCCAATCACTACGCAATCGCAGGCCAGATCATGGCCCAGGGCATGATCGAGAAGAGCTATGTGCTCGAACTCGAACACAACGGCAAAGCTTCGGTGGTTGCCGGCGGCCTAAGTTCGGCGTTGGCCCATGCTGCGCGCACGGAGGCTATGCGTCGGCTGTCTGGCTTCCAATAAGAAAGCACAACGGCCCCCATCAAGGTGATTTTTAGGGCCGCATTCGAGCGGCCTTTTTCATGGCGGCGACCCGCAAGTCCCTTCCAAAAAATGGATCAAAGTTCTCACAAACTGACGAGGGCACAAGTATCGCAAAAGTGACCTGCGTCACAGTTTTGACGGCGTGTTTTTACGCCTGACGGGCGGCAGACCGTGGCAGGTTCTCGATTCGTTTCTCTGAATTTGTTTCGGCTTGACAGGGTTCCAAACTCCACTACAAAACGGCCCCCTTTCCAGAGCAACCGTGGCCGCCGATGAAACAGTTTGATGCCGTCCGTCTGATCCTCACCACCACCCTTACTGATCGCGACATTGGCCTAGCGGCAGGCATGTCCAAAACCACTGTGGGCCGCTATCGGCGCATTGCCATAATCAAGAAATTGTCTTGGGAAAAGGTCGGTGCGCTGGATCCCGATGCCGTCCATCGTCTTTTCAATCGGCCGGCCCAGGGTGGCAAACCCAAACGCTCGCCCGACCTGTCGGTGCTCCACGAGCAGCTGCAAAACAAGGGCATGACGTTGCAACTGCTCTGGGAGGACTATCGGCGCGAGGACCCGCACAACACGCTCTCGTATTCTCATCTGGCTGCCAAGCTTCAACGCCATCGGGAAACCCTGCCGACGGTGATGCGTCAGCATCACACACCCGGCGAGCGCGTGTTTGTGGACTACTCGGGTTTGCGCCCGCATTACATCGACCCGGCCACTCAACAGAAGGTGCCGGTGGAATTGTTTGTGGCCGTGCTGGGTGCCAGTTCGTTGATGTTTGCCACCTGCACGCCTTCGCAAAAAGTGCCGGACTTCATCCGTGCCCATGTGGCCATGCTCAACTACTTCGGCGGCGTGCCCGAAGTCATCGTGCCCGACAACCTCAAATCAGCCGTCACCGTCGCCACGCGAACGCCGACCATTCAGCGCACCTATGCAGACCTTGCCCGGCACTATGGCGTGGCTATCCTTCCTGCTCGCCCTTACAGACCGCGTGACAAAGGATCGGTCGAAGCCGGCGTGAAATATGCCCAACAACGCATCCTCGCGCGCTTGCGCCATCAACACTTCTATTCAATTGACGAACTCAACGCCGCCATCGCAACATTGCTGGAAGAAGCCAACGATCGGCCGATGGTCAAAGACGGATTGAGCCGCCGGGCAAGGTTTGAAGCGTTGGAACGGGCGGCGCTCAAACCATTGCCGCCAGTCCCTTACGTTTACGCCGAGTGGGTGGCCATCCCCAAAGTGCCCAAGGATTATCACGTCGCTGTCGAAGGTCATTTCTACTCTGTGCCCCATGACCTCATTGGCCAGCGACTGGATGCGCGGATTACCGACACCACCGTGGAGATTTTGCGCGACCGCAAACACGTGGCGCGTCACGCTCGCAGCGCGGTGCTGGGCAGTCATACCACCACGCCGGCCCATCAACCTGACGCTCACCGTGCCCAGGCACAGCGATCACCCGAAGGCATGTTGGCGTGGGCGAAAAGTGCCGGCCCCCAGCTGCTGCGTTTCGTCAAACACCAGCTCGATCGTCCTCAACCTTTTCTCGGCATGCCCGCCTGTGAGGCACTCCGAACACTGGCCCATGCGCACGGCACCGAAAAGCTCGATGAGGTGGCGGGCCGCGCGCTCGATCTGCACTCTCCGAAGATCACGACGCTCAAACGCTTGCTCGACAACGCCGTGGCCTCGGTCAAGAAGCCACCGGCGCCCCGCAATTCCAACGCACGCGGCGCGCGGTATCACGCGGAGGTGGTGCAATGCTGACCGAAACCGTGGAAGAGTTGCAGGCTTTGAGGCTCGGGCCGATGGCGGAGCGCTTGAAGCAATGGGTAGACGATCCCAACAACCGCGGGAAGTCCCACGCCGAGTGCGTGCACGCCCTGGCACTCGCCCAAGCCCAGGCGGCCGCCGCGAAACGGTCGCGCTGCTTTTCGGCACGGGCTGATCTTCCGCCCAACATTGCCGTAGCCGACGTGTGGGCGAGTGCTGCACGTGGACTACCCGCGCAGCTGTTGGGCAATCTGAAATCGTGTGACTGGATCCGGCTCGGCCACACCGTGGTCATCACGGGTGCCACGCGAACCGGGAAAACGTATCTGGCGGCGGCTTTGGCAAAAGAAGCGGCGCTGGCTCGCCTGACCGTCGCGTTTTGGCGCGTGCCTGAGTTGCTGGCCGCATGTGCCGTTGAGAAACAACGAGGCACGTTTCCCGCCTTCCTCAAACAATTGAGCCGGAAAAAATTGCTGGTGCTGGATGACTTCGCTGCCGAGCGCGCCACGGCCGATGAAAGCCATTGGCTGCGCCAACTGCTCGACGGTCGAGAACGCCATGGCCTGGCGGTGATGGTGGCCTCACCCAATGCGGTCGAAGATTGGGACGGATACTTTGAAGATGTCACCGCTGCCGAAGCCATCTTTGGCCGGCTGCTTGAACGATCCAAGCCGATCGTCTTGAAGCGCATGCCGACCCCAAAAGCTCCTCGCCGCTGATCGGCAGAGACATCGCCCCATGGGTTGCCTGACTAGGCGGACATCACTTCATCAATTCTGACCCTGTTGGCCCCTGGGTCTGGTTCGTAATGGCCAAACTCGGCGCGTGAACGCTGGTTGCGATGCCGCCACGTTTTCCCGTGGAAAAACGGCTGTGACTGCCCTGGCCAGCTGACAATTATGGTGGCCAGGCTGTTCCAGACTGATCGCCAGCGTCCCCAGCGTTACCATCTATAAGACAAGGGTGACCCGGAATTTCCCCATCCTAGAAACCACTGTTTTTAAGCGGTTTGCTTAAAAGTGGCCAGCCTGTTCCAGACTTGGCGGCCAGATGAACCAGAATATTCAGCTGGATAATCTGACACCTGTTGGCCGCGAGTCTGGAACACCCTGGCCACCATAATGATGAAACTGGCCACTGGTCTTGAGGCTTAATTAGACAGGCAACCCTGCCATCGCCAATATTTCGCGGGTTGGAACGTTGACCATTCGAGCCGCCGATAGCCCGGAAACCTTTTTCGCCTGATCAACGATGTAGGTGCCTGCCCGGTAACCAATCCATTGGCGCCCGTCCGGGTGCTTGAACATCCACGTGCGGTAGGGCGCGTTCCGGGGTAAGCCAAGTAACTCTTCAACCCAATCGGCCACCTCTTCTGGATATTCACCCCACGGCGATCGTCTGCCGGCTGCGTCGCGTTCGAATGCCGTGGCCAAGCCTTCGCTGACAACGGCATCCATGAAAGATGCTCTGGCTTTACCAGTCTCAATCACCCAGCCTCTGGCCACGTGATGCAGCTCGTGAAAAAGGGTGGCGCGAAGCTGGGCGCGTGCAATAGCTGCGATACCGCCATGACGCAACGGATCCACGATCCAACGGATACGGGTCGCACGCAACGCCGCCCCTGTTTCACCTGTTGCGGCGATGACTGAGGTTCCAGTCTGCGCCGCGAGCTCGACGCTTGCCGGCAGTTCTGGAAGCAAACGCCGAACTTCTGCGGCCGTTTCCGCGCACACTTCAGCAATCGCCGCACGCGCGTCTCGGTCGAAGAATTGACAATCATCCGTGTCCAAAAAGAGGGGCAAGATCATTTGATCTCCTCTTGCAGCAGGATCAAATACGCGCCGTGGATCAGAGACGCTTGGATGGTCTGGAAGTCGCTACGGCTACGACCAACAGAGCGAGCGTGGCCAGCCCCACCGCCACATAGTAAGAGCCTGGGGCCGTGTGCACGGGGTAGAGCCTTCCAATAAAGATCACCACTACCACATAGACGGCCATCGTGAGCCAACCCTGCCAGCTGGCGGGACCCCAGCCAACGCCGATCTTTTTGCGACCGAACCAAGCAGCCATACGCTATTCCTCCGGTAGTGGTGATCCCAAATTATAAGCAAAATGGTGCGTTGCTAATTGGATGCTCATGCCTCCAGTAAAACTGAGCGACGCAGCAACAATAGTAGAGCTGAGCCACCCTCAGGTGGGCTCAGGATAAAGCCGGGCTTACATCAGCCCTCTCGCCGCGAGGCTCACCGGCGAACCCGCACCCACCACCAAGTGGTCGAGGACCCGCACGCCGATCATCTGTAAAGCATCTTTCAGTTGCCGGGTGATCTCTCGATCTGCCGCACTGGGTTCGGTGACGCCACTGGGGTGATTGTGAGAAAAAATCACTGCCGCTGCATTGATGTTGAGAGCGGCTCGGACAACTTCTCTTGGGTGTATGGACGCGCCGTCAATGGTGCCGCTGGCCAGCTTTTCGGTGGAAAGTATCCGGTGCCTGTTGTCGAGCCATACTGCGTGGAACTCCTCGTGCAAGAGAGCGCCTAGGCGCATGCGCAGGAAGTCGCTGGCATCGCTGGGGTTACCGATGCTGCCCAGCCTTTGCAGCTTGGCCTGAAGGATGCCTTCGGCGGCGGCCAGCACGTCGTTTTCTGTGGTGCTGCCGGTGAGCTTGTAGTTGCCCTGACGATCGCGGATAAGTCCCATCTGTGTTTTCTCCCCGACGCGGGATGCGCCGTGGACACCGGGAAGCGAAACAGGAAAAGGACAGCAGCACCCGGAGACGGTCGCCGTGCGATCGGTGGAGGGCAGGAACAAAGTGGATGAGGGCACCCTTGCGCTGGGCGACTGTGAAGCAAACCTTGCCCATGAAGGCGAATACCGCTTTGGGAAAATTCAAATTGAGCGCTGCAGATAGGCGGCACTGATCTCTTCCGCAAGAGCGTAGCGAAGGTCGATCAAGCAACGGACATTGTAACTTTCAAGCCGCTTGGCTTTGATATTGCTTAATACCTTCTCTGTCCATGGCAGTTGAATGCCGGATTTTTCGCCGAGATTTAGCGTCCATTGATGTCACGCAGTCAGGAAGACCGCACCATGCCTACTCAGAAAGACCAAGAACGCTATGAGAATGACCCCATAGACGGTTTGCGCCGTGCGATCGTTGGAGATTGGGCCCCGGAAAAACATCTGCGGTTGCGCCGATATGTGGACATCACGTGGGGCGTGCGTCGAAAATTCGGGGGAAATGCGACCTACATTGACCTGTATTGCGGTCCCGGCCGCGCCCGTATCAGGAACACTCAAACCATTGTCGAGGGCAGTGCCGTCGTCGCGGCAACCGAAGCTGCTCGTCATGTGCCGTTTCGGGAAATCATTATTGGTGACCTTGACCCTGTGAACGTTCAAGCTTGCCAAAAGCGTCTCGAACGGGTCGGCGCCCATCAGGTCAAAGCCTATGCAGGCACGGCCGATGAAGTTGCAGCGACCATTGTTCCGAAGCTGCACCCAACTGGATTAAATTTGGCATTCCTCGATCCGTTCAACCTCGAGGCACTGCCATTCTCGGTCATTCAAACGTTGGCTCTCGCCCCTCGGATGGACTTGCTCATCCATGTCAGCATCATGGATCTCCAACGCAATGTGCGAAGCATGATGAAGTCGGGAAAGCTTGATCGTTTTGCGCCCGGGTGGCAGTCACACGTCAACTCTGCAGCAACCAACCCCACCCTCGTTATGAGCGTTTTCGCGCACTGGCGGAGCCTGCTTAAAGGTCTGGGCTACCTCGTCAGCGACAACATCGAGCGCGTCCGCGGCGTTCGGAACCAGCCGCTCTATTGGTTGGTCTTGGCCTCACGGCACGAATTGGCAGATGACCTTTGGTCCGAAATCAGCCACGTCGAGCCGCAGATGCGAATGCTGCTCTAACGTTGATCGTTTAAGGCTGCGTCGGCGACCCGCAGAGCTGCACTTTGCATGATATAAATGCGCGGGTTTTGAACCCTTTGGTAGGCTCTGTCTCAGACGGCGAGATGGCGAGCGGCAAGAGTGGTTCGCAAAAGGTGCCTTATGACGACGACCTCACGCATCGAGTGGACTGAGCAGACTTGGAACCCGATCGTCGGGTGCACCAAGATTTCGGCTGGCTGCAAGCACTGCTATGCCGAAGTGATGGCCAAACGCCTCAAAGCCATGGGCACACCTGGCTATGAAAGGGGCTTCGCTTTGCGCCTCATTCCGGAACGGCTTGGCGATCCTTTGCGCCGCAAGAAGCCGACCATCTACTTCGTCAATTCGATGTCTGATCTATTTCATGAAAGGGTTCCTGCGGAATACATTGACCAAGTCTTTGCGGTCATCGCACAAACCCCGCGGCACAGTTACCAGATATTGACCAAACGCGCCGACCGACTGGCAGACTATTTTAAGTCACGCTCTGTTCCTGACAACGTGTGGCTCGGCGTATCTGTGGAAAATCGCCGACATGGCGTGCCACGGATAGATCACTTGCGTCACGTGCCGGCCAAGATCCGGTTTCTATCCGTCGAGCCCTTGTTAGAAGACGTCGGCGCGTTGAACCTCGACGGCATTCACTGGGTCATCGTGGGAGGCGAATCCGGTCACAAAGCTCGTCCCATGAAGCCCGAATGGGCGGATGCTGTGCGGCTTCAGTGTGAAGCCCAAGATGTGGCCTTTTTCTTTAAGCAATGGGGCGGATGGGGCGCGGACGGAAAGCGCCGAGCCAAGGCCAAAAATGGCCGCCTGCTAAACGGTCGGACTTGGGATCAAATGCCTGCGGCTCCACCACCTTAGGGATTAACAATGACACGCGTTCCTTTTGAGTGGCCAGCGGACGGCTCTGGAGCGGTCCTGCAACAACACAGCGTGGCCAAGCTGGAAGTCTTGCGCGAATATCTGATCGCCTATTTTCAAACACTAGCCAGCGCGCCGGGACAAGAAGAAATTCGTCTGACACTCGTAGATGGGTTTGCCGGCGGTGGTGTGTTTCGCCACGCAGTGACACACGAAAGGATCTTGGGGTCGCCGCTGGTGTTCCTGCAAGCATCTGAAGCCGCGCAGGCCATCATCAACGCTCAACGCCGCAAGCCTCTGCGCTTCGTCATCTCTTACATTTTCGTGGAGAAGGATCGCAAGGCCGCGGCTTCCCTGCGGATCACACTGGAAGTCGAAGGCTATGGTTCGCGCCTGGGCAATGACATCCAGATTATCCACAGCACGTTCGAGAAAGAGAGCCAAGCGATCATCGCCGCCATCAAGGAACGAAGCCCTCGTCGTGGCCGCGCCCTGATTTCTTTGGATCAGTACGGCTACAAAGAGGTGCCTGCCGCCCTCATCCGAACCATGCTCGAACAATTGCCACGCACCGAAATTTTGCTCACCTTTGCGGTAGACGCTTTCATCAACTTTGCCAGCGACAACGTGGCAACCCACCGGACGCTTGATCACCTGGGTATGCCTGACGTGCTCAAAGGACGATCATTGGCAGACATCAAAGCCAATGAGAGCCACTACCGGCTGTTCATCCAAAGCTGTTTGTATCACGGGTTGGTGGAAGCTTGTGGCGCCCGCTATTACACCCTGTTCTTCATCAAGACGGCTGGACATGGCGATTACTGGTTGGTGCACCTGTCGCAACATCCAAGAGCGCGCGATGTCATGACACAGGTTCATTGGGCCAAGAACAATCACTTCATTCACTACGGCGGCGCCGGGCTCGATATGTTTCGAGTGCTCGGCTATACAGCCGACCACGATGAAGATTTCACCGGGCAACGCGCTTTTGGCTTCGATGCCCCGGCAAATGAGGCAAGCATCGCGCTGCTCACCGAGCAATTAGTGCGCTTGGTGCATGAGCGAGAAAACATTCGCTTTGGTGAACTCTACGCCACCACTTGCAACACTACGCCTGCCGACAGCTCCCGATACCGCCAAGCACTCGAACAGCTTGTGACGCACAAGGAAATTGTCATTGAAGGCAACGCAGGAGCTCGTCGTCGTAAAGCGAGCACCATCACAGATGAGGACGTGATCCGCATGGCCAGTCAAAAGACTTTTAAGTTTTGATGGCAACTTTGAGTGCTCTCAGGAAAAAAATCGAGGCATCAGGGCGATAGCGGATTACAAATCTCCAATTTTTCAGGAGCTGGCACTTGGAACCCATCGTGTTTGTCAACATTGGCTGGATGAAAGACTACAAAGGTCCGACGCGTTCAGACAAGCTCAATCCAGGTAATTTTGGTTACTTCAAAAAAATGAAGAAAGCCGGCCGTCCAGGGATTGGCCACGAACAGTGGAACTTCCAGAAACGTTCGGGCCGAATGTTTGGCTATGTTCCGCGCTCCGCGAGGATCAACATCTCAAGGTTGGGCGCTGCCTCTGCCGATGAAAAAATAGACGGCGTGTTAGTGGTGTTTATCGCACGCGACCCTCTCGCTAATGTTCTGAAAGTCGTTGGATGGTATCAACACGCCACAGTGAGTCGCGAAATACATTTCGCACGTAAATACGGCAAAACACGCGTGGAAGCATCTATAGCGGCGAGAGCCAAAGACTGTCATGTCTTATCAGTCTCAGATCGGAGCGGCCCCATTATCCCGACAGCGCGAAGCGTCCAAGGTGGAATGGGACAGTCTCCAATTTGGTATGCGGAGGAACATCCCGACATTGTGCAGGCGGTGCGGAAACTTGTTGCGAAAAAGCATGCAACACCGCCCAACGCAGTCAAGCCGAGTAAGAAGCCGCCGACTGGCGCGCCGCGTAATTTTGACATCGAGAAACGACTAGCCGTTGAGCGAAAGGCTATGGAATGGGCGATGAGGTATTTTAATGGCACCGATGTTTCGATGAAGAAGTCTGGCTGGGATATTGAAGCTAAGTCAGACGACGGAAAAGCGCTGATTGAAGTCAAGGGCCTCTCCGGATCGTATGTTTCCGTCGAACTGACGCCGAGAGAATATGAGCAAATGAAAAAGCACAAAGGCAGTTATCTGCTTTTCGTGCTCAGCAGCGCCCTGAGCAAACGCCCAGTGGCAAGAGTTTTTCGATATCGAGATACTCCTGCTGGAAAGAAGGCCTCCGGGTGGATTTCCGATCGTGGCGAAATCTTAGAAATTGAGGATCGAGTGGGCGCTAGGTGCACGATTTAAACCCTACTGAGAGCGGATCAGTCGACGAGGAAACGGTCGCAGCGTGGCCACCACCTCCCCGGGCTCTGGACCTTCATGGTTCACCAGCACAGCTATGCCCGTATCCGGTAGAGCCGTTCTAATCCACTCGCGCTCGACGTTCTGGCTCACTGCCAAAAGCGGCTCGACTGCTTCTGGGCTCATTGCTACGAACGATCCCAAAGCCACCCGCAATCGCTCGGTCGCACTGGCTTGCTCTTCCTTCAACTCTGCTTCTTTGACTGCGAAACCGTCCAAATGCACCTGGTGCGATCTCACCGACGTTTTCAGAACTTGAGCACGCCGCTGGGAAGCTTCGAATTCCCCAATCAGTGATTGCCATGGTTTCGACCTTGCACCCTCACCAGCGCCAAACGCGCGTGCAGTGACAACCTGCCACCGATGGTTTGCTTCCCACCGTTCGAGTTTTTCTTTTGCAACTATTCGCTGAGCGCGGCATGTGTCCAGTTCGTAGTCGGTAGCCAGCTTGGCGGCCATGCGCCGATCTCGGCCTTCGGTGTTGTGCCGAAAGCGATTTGCCAAATCGATCAATGCGGCCAGCACGCGCTCGACAGCGGCCACGATTTTCAGGACACGGATGAATATCTGCCGTTCTTCAAGTGTGTTCGGCGCCGGAGCCGCGGCATGGAACCGCGCGACCAATGAACCTGCCGGTGAATTCAATGGCGGTTTTGCCAAAGGCGCCTGCACGAGCGGCGCAGCCGATAAAACGTCAGATTGAGATTGAGCCGATTGCTTAGACGAAGCCTCAGCCGCCAAACGGGCGGCGCGCGCCACCGGGTCGGTCCGCTCCCGAATGGCATCTTCGACGGCCTGTTTCCTGTGCACGTCCAGCACCACGGCATGGGCGGATTCGTATGCCAAAGAGGGCACTACGATGTCGCCGCGCAAGGCATCGCCACGGCGAGTGAAGAAGCCACGGCGTTCCATGGCTGTTACTGCCGCTCCAAGGGTCGGCTGTGGCTCAATCGGCACCTCCTGACGCACATAGCTCCGATGGTCATAATCCGCTGGCAGGTCATTCGCCGCGGTAAACCGATTGGCCAGGAGAGCCCATTGTTCGTTCAACCGTTCAACGAAGGCCCCGCCCGTTTGCTTGCTCGACAGGATCATCAGCTTCTCGCCAAACCCCCATGACGACGTGCCGTCTTCCTGGGCGATTTCTTGAAGCCTACGCGTCGGAAAATACAGGTGAGCGTGGAAGCCTTGTTGGTGGTTCGGCTTGACGTTGCCCAGCGCGTCGATCTCCGCGTCCCGATGCAAGCCGATCGAGACCGCGGTGCGCAGCTCGTCCGCAATGAACCGCGCCATCGCCTCCGCCATATCGCCGGCCACCTGGTCGCTGAGACCCAGTGGGAGGGGGATGCGATAATCTCTGGCGACCTGCGCATCCTTACGCTTTTCCGCGGCTTCGGCCCGGTTCCAAAGTTCTTCGGGATCCGTGGACCAGTCCGGTGCGCCTTCCGGCGCAATCGTCAACGCGCGCACGATCTCCTCGCCAAGTTTGCGTCGGCGGAAGTCATGCCATTTCTTCGCGCGTATGTCATACAGACGCAGGCCCAAGCGATAAGCTGCGCCGGCAACGGCCGAGTGGTCGTTGCCACGGGAATGCACCTGCAAGTGGGGGCGAGCGTGCTGAACCATACATCTTCCTGATTGTTATTTTTATTATTTTTTCGCCCCTCTTCTTTGAGAGGTGACGGGAATACAAGCATGACCAACAGCAGACAGCGGCAACCGGATTTGTTCTCTGTTCGCCCCCACTGCAAC
>CAIKJM010000434.1 GCA_903827735.1 uncultured Rhodanobacter sp.
AACCGCGAGGCGGCCGAGGCCATCCAAACCGAGCTGCAGGCGCAGACGCTGCGACTCGAAAACGCCGAGCGCGTGCTGGCCGGCCCCAAGCCCACCAAAAAGGCGGCAAACGATCAGCGCATCGCCACCGACAAGGTCGCCCGCGCGCGGCGCGATCTGGATGACCTGCAGCGCAAAGAGCTGCTGCCACGCGACGAGCGCATCTATCCCGGCACGTACGCCACGGTGATGGTGGCGCAGCACGGTCGCAAGGTCATCGTGCCCATGCGCTATCAGTGCCGGCTACCCGGCTGGACGGAAGCGGTCGAGCGGAAATACCCCGGCACCTACAACGCGCGCCGCGACAGCCTTGGCACCGCCTGGCGAGAGCTGTTTGGCTATAAGCATGCGTTGATGGTGGTCGACCGCTTTTATGAGCACGTCGAGCGCGACGGACAGGACGTGGTGCTCGAGTTCGTGCCGCAGGATCAGCAGCCGATGCTGGTGGCCTGCCTGTGGAATCGCTCGCCCGCGCAGGGCGATGCGCCCGAGCTGTTCTCCTTCGCCGCCATCACCGACGAGCCACCACCCGAAGTCGCCATCGCCGGCCACAACCGCTGCATCATCCAGATCAAACCCGAATACGTCGACGCCTGGCTCAATCCCGATCCGAATAACCTGGATGCGCTGCAGGCCATCTTCGATGACAGGCCGCGGCCGTTTTATGAGCATTGTTTGGCTGCGTAGGCTTCCAAAGCTGGGCCGCCCTGCAGCTGAGAATGTTTTGCCACGCCAGCAAAAGATCTGAGGGAAGAGTGAACTCTGAAACCTGACTAGAAATTATCTCCGCCAACTTTTCGTCATTACTGCCAGTAACTGGCTTTGCGTTTCAGATGGACGATCTCTTTGCTGCCTGAGAATGAGCCGGTCAACTCTTTCGCGCCAATCGTTCCTGAAAAGCTTCCTCTTGGATCGGCTGTTTTTGGCACGACAAACGTAATGGATGTTCCGGATATCGTCGCCGGCACCACGACAGGCGTTATGGGTTCGCCCTCGCTGGATTGGTAAACCACGAAATAGCCATCATGGGCATAGGTGATGAAGACTTCCGTACCGAGCAGATCGCCGCCCTCGCCGTTGTATTGCATGTCCGAAAACATGCCGGTCGGCTTTGGCTTCGCCAGCTTGCTGTCAGGGCCCGCTGCCGCTGAAGAAGTAATCCCAAGCGCCAGCAGCATCAAGCCTATGTGGATCATCCGTTTCATCGTATTGCTCCCACAGTTATGGCTACACATCGCCCGGTCTCACTGCCCTACCCAATGCTTGCACCGTTCCGAAACCGGTGTCTGAGTCGAATTTCCACCGGCACGGCAAAATTTAAAGTGCACTCTGACCCCAGTTTTCCAAAGGCACCGGCAATCGCAAATGCGGCAACCGCTATTTGTGTTGGGCGTACATGGAAGCGGCCAACTACGCGGTGCGCTTCGATCCGTTGATCCGTCGATGGTACGACCGAAAGCGTGCCCGCAAGCATCGCGTGGTCGCCATCAAGGCGGTGGCGCACAAGTTGGCTCGCGCCTGCTATCACATGCTGTACGAGGGCACGACGTTCGATCTCGGCCGCGCCTTCGGCTGATCACGCTGACGGTCGCAGGCCGAAATCGGGGTTTGGCTTCGAGCCAGCCAACCTGAAGGGTCGCGACCGTCGGCAACCGCGTTGTACGCGGGACCGCACGGGGACCGAGCCATCAAGGGGTGGGCCTTGAGCACGTGATTCTGTGCCACGCACGACGTGCACTGGGACGGGATCCGCGATGACCGATGAGTGTTTGGACAGCAGCAAGGGCCGCTGACGCGGCCCTAACCAGAACGGTGACTGGCGCGATCTTGGCGCCGCATAAAACACAGCGGCTGGTGGTCAGCGACAAGACGGGACATCATGATCCCCGATACGAATCGGAGACGGACTTTTGCGTGCCAATTGACACGGGCGTCGAAATGGTGACCCCGTTTCCTTGGACCCCGTTCTTTTAAGGCACGTGCACTAGTAATGATCAAATAAGAATGCACC
>CAIKJM010000435.1 GCA_903827735.1 uncultured Rhodanobacter sp.
GATCTACACAGGCGAAGACACTCTTTCCCTACACGACGCTCTTCCGATCTTGATCGTTTCGCGCAATTCCTGCGTCGCTGCACGCGCTGCCTCGGCGAAATCCTCGCCGCTGCTGGCATAGAGAATCGCGCGGGAGGAGTTGATCATCAGGCCGGTCTGATCGACTGTCTGGCCGTAGCGCACGACGGCTTCCACGTCGCCGCCCTGCGCGCCGATGCCTGGGACCAGCAGGGGCATGTCACCGATGAGCGCGCGCACTTCGGCCAGCTGCTTGGGCCAGGTGGCGCCGGTGACCAGGGCACAGTTGCCGTTCGTGTTCCAGTCGCGGGCGATGATTTGCGCCACGTGCTGATAGAGCGGCTTGGCGATGCCGTCGGCGTCGAGAACGCTGAGATCCTGCAGGTCGGCGGCACCCGGGTTAGAGGTGTGGCAGAGCAGGATCACGCCCTTGTCGGCGCGATCGAGAAACGGCTGGGCCGAGTCGCGGCCGAGGTAGGGGTTGAGCGTCACGGCGTCGGCGCCGTAACGGTCGAACGCTTCGGTCGCGTAGTGCTGTGCGGTGGAACCGATGTCGCCGCGCTTGGCGTCGAGGATCACCGGCACACCGGGATGTTGCTCATGAATATGCGCGATCAGTCGTTCCAGCGCATCCTCCGCACGCAGCGCGGCGAAGTGCGCAATCTGCGGCTTGAACGCGCAGGCCAGATCGGCGGTGACGTCGACGATGGCGCGGCAGAAATCGAATACCGCATCGGGCCTATTTTGGAACGCGGCAGGAAACTTGGTCGGCTCCGGATCGAGCCCCACGCAGACGAGCGAGTCGTTGCGTACCCAGGCCTGCCGCAGTGACTGCATGAAATTCATTCGAGTTCCTTTGCACAGGGGCTAGGGACGAGGGGCGAGTTCAAAAGCAGGGGTTGAGAGGCGAGGGCGAGTGGCCGACACTCTTGAGCTCGATTCAGACCTTCACGCCTGTGAGCGCAAGTTTCCACCTCGCATTTAATCTGGAGCTTGCGCCCCCGCCCCTCGCCCCTGCCGGATCAAGCCAGCTTCTTGTACTTCACCCGGTGCGGCCTTGCGCCTTCTTCGCCAAGGCGACGTTTCTTGTCCGCTTCGTATTCGTTGTAGTTGCCGGGGAAGAACTCGACGTGCGAGTCGCCTTCGAACGCGATGATGTGCGTAGCGATGCGGTCGAGGAACCAGCGGTCATGCGAGATCACCATCGCGCAGCCGGGGAACTCGAGCATGGCGTCTTCCAGCGCGCGCAGCGTCTCGACGTCAAGATCGTTGGACGGCTCATCGAGCAGCAGCACGTTGCCGCCCTGCATCAGGGTCTTGGCCAGGTGCAGACGTCCGCGCTCACCGCCGGACAGCGAGCCGACCAGCTTCTGCTGATCGGTGCCCTTGAAGTTGAAGCGGCCAATGTACGCACGCGACTGCAGTTCGTACCTGCCGATGGTGATGATGTCGGCGCCGCCGGAGACTTCCTGCCACACGTTCTTCTTCGCATCGAGGTTATCGCGCGACTGGTCGACGTAGGCCAGCTGGACGGTGTGGCCAAGCTTCACTTCGCCCTTGTCCGGTGTTTCCTGGCCGATGATCAGCTTGAACAGGGTCGACTTGCCGGCGCCGTTGGGGCCGATCACGCCGACGATGGCGCCCGGTGGCACTTTGAACGACACGTCGTCGATCAACAGCTTGTCGCCGAACGACTTGCTGACGTTCTTGAACTCGATCACTTCCTGGCCCAGACGCTCGCCCGGCGGAATGTACAGTTCGTTGGTTTCGTTGCGCTTCTGGTACTCGACCGAGTTCAGCTCCTCGAAGCGGTTGATACGCGCCTTGCCCTTGGACTGACGGCCCTTGGCCGCCGAGCGTACCCACTCCAGCTCGCGCGCCAGTGCTTTCTGCCGACCCTTTTCGGCAGCCTCTTCGCGGGCCAGACGCTCGCCCTTCTGCTCCAGCCACTCGGTGTAGTTGCCCTTCCACGGAATGCCGCGGCCACGATCGAGTTCCAGAATCCACTCCGCCGCGTTGTCGAGGAAGTAGCGGTCATGCGTCACCGCCACCACGGTGCCGGTGTAGTCGTGCAGAAACTTTTCCAGCCAGTCCACCGACTCGGCGTCCAGATGGTTGGTCGGCTCGTCGAGCAGCAGCATGTCGGGCTTGGACAGCAGCAGGCGGCACAGCGCCACGCGGCGCTTCTCGCCGCCGGACAGCGGCCCGATCTTGGCATCCCACGGCGGCAGGCGCAGCGCGTCGGCGGCGACTTCCAGCTGGCGCTCGAGCGCATGCGCGTCGTTGGCGGCGAGCAGGTTTTCCAGCTCCTGCTGCTCCTTGGCCAGCTTGTCGAAATCGGCGCCTTCCTCGGCATATTCGGCGTAGACCTCTTCCAGCCGCTTCTGCGCGTCCAGAATTTCGGAGACGCCTTCCTCGACCGCCTCGCGCACGGTCTTTTCTGGGTCAAGCTGCGGCTCCTGCGCCAAGTAACCGATCTTGGTGCCGGGGTTGGCGCGCGCCTCACCCTGGAAGTCGGTATCCACGCCGGCCATGATCTTCAGCACGGTGGACTTGCCAGCGCCGTTGACGCCGAGCAGGCCGATCTTGGCGCCGGGGAAGAAGGACAGCGAGATGTCCTTGATGATCTGGCGCTTCGGGGGAACGATCTTGCTCACCCCGTTCATGGTGTAGATGTACTGCATGCAGCCTCCGTAGGCTTACCGCGCCGCCCTGAGCGGGCAACACGTCAAAAAGAGTTTGTCTAGCCGCCTATTATAGCGGCTTGTGGTGAGCGGACGTTGACGGTTGGCGCCTTTTGGGGCGTTATTCGCCATCGTGACGCCGCGCGTCAGGCCGGCTGCGTTGCCTTGCTGCCATCTGCCCGCCAATTGCCTCGGAAACGCTGTGGCGTAGCCATGAGGGCAGGCGATCCTCGACGGATCCGCGGTCAGAACCTATTCCCATGAACTTCAAATCCATCGCGCTGCCCTGGCGCCGCATCAGCTGTCTGGACTGGCAGCTAGGTAAGCGCGCGCATCGGCGTGGGCGTGTAGCGGTATTCGCCTATGAGTTTGTCTGCTTTGGCATCAAGCAGGCCTCGGCCTGCCTGTTCGGCGGACTGATGGTGGCCTTGCTTGTCGCCACGTGGCGCTGGTACCCGGCCGATGCGCCGTTGGTACGCTACGACTTTCTCACGCTGGCAGCTCTGGCGATCCAGCTGGTGCTGCTGGCCACACGGCTCGAAAGCGTGGAGGAGGCAAAGGTCATTCTGCTGTTCCACCTGGTCGGCACCGTGATGGAGGTGTTCAAGACATCGGTGGGCTCATGGGCGTATCCGGAGCCATCGTTGCTACGGATCGGCGTCGTGCCTCTGTTCACCGGCTTTATGTACGGCTCGATCGGCAGCTACATCGCGAGGGCCTGGCGCCTGTTCGACTTCCGTTTTACCCGGCACCCGCCGCTGCGGGCGACGGGAGTGCTGGCGTGCGCGATTTACGTCAATTTTTTCAGTCACCATTTCCTGCCTGACATGCGGCCGCTGCTTTTTGCCGTGGTGGCATGGCTGTTCGGGCCCTGCTGGGTGCATTACCGCATTCGCCGGGTGCACCGCCGCATGCCGCTGCTGCTGGGGTTCATACTGGTAGCGCTGTTTATCTGGCTGGCAGAGAACATCGGCACCTATAGCAAAACATGGCTTTATCCAGCCCAGCGCCAGGGCTGGCAACTGGTGCCGCCAGGTAAGTTGGGTGCATGGCTGCTTTTGATGAACATCAGTTATGTCATGGTCTGTATGGTGCGCCGGCCGGTGTCCCTAAAGCCGCACCGGCCCGCCCGGCAGTGGCCGCAAACCCCCGGCAGCGCTACACTTTCAGGCTGGTTGCGCTTGCATAGCCCGCGCCCTCCATCCCGCTCCCCACCCGCCGAGGCCAAGAATGTTCCCGAAGGACTGCACGATTGCCGGTTATGACGATGAACTGGCCAAGGCCATGGCCGACGAAGGCCAGCGTCAGGAAGATCACGTCGAGCTGATCGCCTCGGAGAACTACGCCAGCCCGCGCGTGATGGAGGCCCAAGGCTCGAAACTCACCAACAAATACGCTGAAGGCTATCCGGGCAAGCGCTACTACGGCGGTTGCGAGTACGTGGATATTGCCGAGAAGCTGGCGATCGAGCGGCTGAAAGAGCTCTTCGGCGCCACCTACGCCAACGTGCAGCCGCATTCGGGCTCGCAGGCCAATCAGGCGGTGTACTTTGCGCTGCTGCAGCCGGGCGATACGATTCTGGGCATGTCGCTGGCCCACGGCGGCCATCTTACCCACGGCGCCAAGGTCAACTTCTCCGGCAAGATTTTCAACGCCGTGCAGTACGGCGTAAACGAGAACGGCCTGATCGATTACGACGAAGTCGAGCGTCTGGCCGTCGAGCACAAGCCGAAGATGATCGTCGCCGGCTACAGCGCCTACTCGCAGCTGATGGACTGGGCGCGCTTTCGCGCCATCGCCGACAAGGTCGGTGCCTATCTGTTCGTCGACATGGCGCACATTGCCGGCCTCGTCGCCGCGGGCGTCTACCCGAGCCCGCTGCCGCACGCGCACGTGGTCACCTCGACCACGCACAAAACCCTGCGCGGCCCGCGCGGCGGCATCATCGTCGCTAAGGACGCCGGCGAAGAGATCGAGAAGAAGCTGCAGTCGATCGTGTTCCCCGGCATCCAGGGCGGCCCGCTGATGCACGTCATCGCGGCCAAGGCCGTGGCTTTCAAGGAGGCGCTGGAGCCCGAGTTCAAAACCTACCAGGCGCAGGTGATCAAGAATGCCAAGGCGATGGCCAGGACCTTTATCGAGCGAGGCTATAAGATCGTTTCCGGCGGCACCGAAAACCACCTGATGCTGGTCGACATGATCGGCCGCGACGTTACCGGCAAGGACGCGGAGGAGGCGCTGGGCAAGGCGCACATCACCGTCAACAAGAACGCCGTGCCGAACGACCCGCGCAAGCCCTTCGTGACTTCCGGTCTGCGCGTAGGCACGCCGGCGATCACCACGCGCGGTTACCTGGAAGCGGACACGATCGAACTGACCAACTGGATCTGCGACGTGCTGGACAAGCCATCGGACGACGCCGTGATCGTCAGGGTGCGCGAAGCGGTGACGGTTCAGTGCAAGAAGTTTCCGGTTTACCAAGGGTAGTGCGGTCGTGCCAAGACGCTTGCGTATATTGCTTTTGTTGGCCGCTATCTTCGATCTGTCGGGTTGCGCAAGTCATAAAACGAATTTGGGTACAACCGCTGGAGCCGCCGACACTGCTATTTACAATGCGGATGTGCAACCAAACGCACTGTTATACAAAGCCAAGCAGGAGCCACCCTTCATCGAAGACATCCATCCGTCCGAGTGCAAGGCAGACGAGACGATGTTGACAACGCCTGAGAAAATCAGAGCACTCAAACGCGCATGGATACCCCATTATAGTTTTAGCCCCGGCCTGAAATTTCGACCAGTCGATGCGGTCGCATATCCGCAGCGGATGATTTTCCCGAAGCAGGCTTGGAGCAAAGGCCTGCGCAGTGGAAGTGTGACATTGGCGATGTTTATCGATTCAGATGGCAATCTCTCAAGCATATTGCCGCTTTGTGCATCTGACCCGGTCTTTGTGGAACCTGCGATTGAGGCAGCTCACCGATATCGATTTCGCCCAGCCGCCTGGGGCAAATGGCCCGTGCACGCTATGGCGATACAAAGATTTGTTTTCAACACCTCGCCTCATTGAGCAAGCACTATGCATTGCCCCTTCTGCCAGCACGAAGACACCCGCGTGATCGATTCGCGCCTCGCCGAGGACGGCGGTACGGTACGGCGTCGGCGTGAGTGTCCGCAGTGTGGAGAGCGGTTCAATACGTTCGAAACCGCGGATCTCAAGCTACCGACGATCGTCAAAAGCGGCGAGCGGCGCGAGACCTTCGACGAACGCAAGCTGCGGGTGAGTTTCGAGCGCGCGCTGCAGAAGCGTCCGGTGACCAGCGATGCGGTGGACGCGGCCGTGCGGGCCATCGTCAATGACCTGCGCCGCAGCGGCGACCGCGAGGTGCCGTCGCGTGAAGTGGGCGAGCTGGTGATGCGTGAGCTGAAGAATCTCGATCAGGTCGCCTACGTGCGGTTCGCTTCGGTCTATCGCAGTTTCGAGGACGTGCACGCCTTTCGCGAAGAAATCGAAAAGCTCGAGCGCGACTTGCCCGGGCTGGAAACGCTGCAGCTGCAGCTGCTCGGCGAAACCGTCGCCAAGCGCAGCAAGAAAGTCTGAAGCGCGTCGCGCAACGGCAGGGAGCAAGCATGTTCGTGGCCATTATCGAGCGCCTGCCACCGCAAGAGCTGGAAAGCGTGCTGGACCGCTGGGCGCCATTCCCTCAGGCCAAAAAAGCGTGACGACGTTCAGCGCCGTCGATCATGGCCACATGGCGCATGCGCTGCGGCTGGCCGAGCGAGGGCTTTATACGACGCAGCCCAATCCACGCGTCGGCTGCGTCATTGCTCATGCAGACCAAGTCGTTGGCGAAGGCTGGCATGAGCGCGCGGGCCAACCGCACGCCGAAGTGTTCGCCTTGCGCGAAGCCGGTGAGCGCGCGCAGGGTGCGACGGCTTACGTCACGCTGGAACCTTGCGCGCATCACGGTAGAACCCCGCCCTGCGCCGAAGCGCTGATCGCCGCTGGCGTGGCGCGCGTCGTGATCGCCGCGGAAGATCCGTTTCCGCAGGTGGCCGGTCGCGGTATCGCCATGCTGCGCGAGGCCGGCATCGCCGTCGATACTGGCCTGATGCGGGACGGCGCCCGCGAACTCAACATCGGATTCTTCAGTCGCGTCGAACGCGGCCGGCCGTGGCTGCGGGTCAAGCTGGCCATGAGTCTGGATGGCCGAACGGCGCTGGCCAACGGCGAATCGAAGTGGATCACCGGCGACGCCGCGCGCGCCGACGTGCAGCGATGGCGTGCGCGCAGTTCGGCCATTCTCACCGGCTGCGGTACCGTGCTGGCCGACAATCCGCGTCTCACGGTGCGGCTCTCCGACGAGCAGGCGTTCACGCCGCCGCTGCGCGTGCTGCTGGATCGGCAGCGGCGCACGCCGGCAGGCAGCCACGTGCTCGACGGCAGCGTGCCGACGCTGGTGCTTCATGCGGCGACGATCGATAAATCCGCGACCGAAATGGATGAGCGCAGAGATTCCACCGAACACCTAGTGATGCCGGAGCAGGGTGACGCACTCGATCTGAGCGCCGTGCTGGCATTGCTCGCCGAGCGCGGCTGCAACGAGGTACACGTCGAGGCTGGCCCGGTGCTTTGCGGCGCGCTCTTCGCCGCCGGTCTGGTCGACGAGCTACTGCTTTATATCGCGCCGCTGTTTCTCGGCGACAGCGCCCGACCGCTGCTGCATCTGCCCTCGCTGGACGATATGGCGCAGCGCTGGAATCTGCGGATGATCGAGCAGCGCCAGCTGGGCAACGACTGGCGCCTGCGCCTGCGGCCAGCCTCATCGGTTTGAGCATGCTGCGATTTCGCTATCCACGCCGAGATCGCAGCGTTCACGTGGCAGGACAGCGCAGCCGGGCCGCCCGCCTGCGCTAATGCTAAACTTCGTCAGCCGGTCAGCCGGCAAACACCATAGCGTCTTCAGGGCGGGGTGAAATTCCCCACCGGCGGTAGGTTGAAGGGCGGCCTTTACTTAAGGCACTCCGACAGCGAGCCCGCGAGCGCCTCGACCCGCTCCGTAAGGAACGACATCGAGGGTTAGCAGATCCGGTCAGACTCCGGAGCCGACGGTTGGCAACTGGCGACAGTTTCCAGAGAGTCCGGATAAAAGAAGACGGTCGAACGTGCAGCTTCGCGGCTGCGCTCCGACCTCGTGCCTTGGGGCGTTTCTTCGCATGCGTTCAACGCGGGAAACGTTTCATGAAACTGATTGCATCATTTCGATCTGTCGTTGATCCCAGCGTCAGCCTCCTGCGGGAGGTGTGCTGATGTTTACCGGCATCATTCAAACCGTAGGCCGCATCGCACGACTCGAGCCGCGCGGCGGCGACGTGCGTTTAGCCATCGATACGGCCGGCCTCGATCTCACCGACGTGCAGCTGGGCGATTCGATCGCCGTCTCCGGCGTGTGCCTTACGGCGGTAACGCTGGAGGCGCGCGGCTTCAGCGCCGACGTGTCCAACGAGACGCTGTCCCTCACCACGCTAGGCAAGCTCAAAGCGGGTGACCCGGTGAATCTGGAAAAGGCCTTGCGCCTGGCCGATCGTCTCGGCGGTCATTTGGTGTCCGGGCATGTCGACGGCCTGGGCAAGGTCGTGTCGGTCACGCCGGACGGCCGTTCGCAGCGCTGGGTTTTCGAGGTGCCGACCACCCTGTCTCGCTATATCGCGGCCAAGGGCTCGGTCTGCATCGATGGCACCAGCCTGACCGTCAACGAAGTGGCGGGGCAGCGCTTCGGCGTCAACC
>CAIKJM010000436.1 GCA_903827735.1 uncultured Rhodanobacter sp.
CCGTGTCCAGAACACCGGATGTCTCACCTGCGTGCACGAGATTGCAATAAAGCTCGTCAAAGAGCAGCGGGTGCTGTGCTAGTGCCTCGTGGAGCGCGGCGCCGCCTTCGATACTTTGCTTTATGTCGAGCAAAATATTTTTGAAGCGAACATTTTTCTGTCCATCAGCGATGATGTCGAAAGATTGAACCATTGGTACACCAGAAGTCATCATGGTGGCAATTTGTCGACTGAATACTGCGACGTCCAGCGGCTTAACCTTCTTGCCGGTCGAGCCGAACAAAGGTTTTGAGCGTTCGCGAACGGTTTGCGGATTCATGCCTTGGCGACGCAGCTCCGCCTTGACCAGTGAGGCATTCTTAGCAGGCATGTCTCCTTTCATGCGCTTGCCGCGCTTGTCCAGCGCCACCCAGTCGTAGGTGGTCTGCTTGCTCACTTCTGCACGCTGTGCACCGAGTGCGCGCGTCTTGTTTGTTGCGTTAGCCGTGGCCATGCCTGTTCTCCCCGTAGTGCAGCCAGTAGCCGCCAGCAACGGATCGCTGGCGCCTTACCCCATAACTTAGCGTACTACTCGCATCCACATCGTGCTCGAGTGCGCTGTCTCGTCGTTCAAGTGCAGACCTAGTCCTTGGTCACCCGGTCAATTTCGGCCAGGCTGGTAAAGCCGTTTTTTACCTTCAGCATGGCCGATGCGCGAAGGTCGTTGATGCCGGCGGCTTTGGCCACTTCGGCGATCTGCAGCGCGTTGCCGCCCGTGAGCACGATCTTCTGGATGTCCTCAAGCATCGGCATGACCTGGTAGATACCCACGCGGCCTTTGTAGCCTTCATTGCAGCCGTCGCAGCCCACGGCCTCGTAGATGACCATGCCCGAGTCGATATCCGCCTGGGTAAAGCCCGCCTTGAGCAATACTTCCGGCGGCAGATCCTGCGGCTTCTTGCAGTCGTGCAGCCGCCGCGCCAGGCGCTGGGCGATGATCAGGGTCACCGACGAGGTGATGTTGTAAGGCGCAATACCCATATTCATCAGGCGCGCGATGGTCTGAGCCGCGTCGTTGGTATGCAGGGTGGACAGCACCATGTGGCCGGTCTGCGCCGCCTTGATCGCAATTTCCGCTGTTTCCAGGTCGCGGATTTCGCCGACCATGATTACGTCCGGATCCTGTCGCAGAAACGAGCGCAAGGCGCTGGCGAAGGTCATGCCGCGCTTCACGTTCTGCTGCACCTGGTTGATGCCCTCAACTCGGATTTCGACAGGGTCCTCCACCGTCGAAATATTGCGCTCGGCGGTGTTGAGCATGTTCAGGCCGGTATAAAGCGAAACGGTTTTACCCGAGCCAGTCGGGCCGGTAACCAGCACCATGCCGTAAGGCTTGTGGATCGCTTCGATGTACAGCTTCTGCTGTTCCGGCTCATACCCTAGTTTCTCGATGCCAATCTTGGCCGAGGAGCCGTCCAGGATACGCAGCACGATCTTTTCGCCGAACAGCGTCGGCAACGTGCTCACGCGGAAGTCGATGGCGCGGGTCTTGGACAGGTTTAACTTGATGCGGCCGTCCTGCGGCGTGCGCTTTTCGGCGATATCAAGCTGCGCCATGACTTTCAGGCGCGAGGAAATGCGGTTGGCCATCTTCATCGGGGGGCTGGCGACGGCTTTCAGCATGCCGTCCATGCGCAGACGCACCCGGTACTGGGTTTCGAAAGGCTCGAAATGAATGTCCGAGGCGCCGCGGCGAATCGCGTCGACCAGAATCTTGTTGATGAACTTGACGACGGGGGGCATCGTCGTTGGCATTTGCATCGATGCCGGTTTGTTCGGCCTCGTCGTCACCTCCCTCGAGATCCAGGCCCTCGAGATCGCCGCCGCCCAGATCGGGCATGGTGTCCCGCATGTTGTTGAGTAGACCTTCGATTACCCGGGTCAGCGAGCCGCGCTCGACCAGAATCGGCTCCACCATGCAGTTGGAGTGAAACTTGATCTCATCCAGCGCATGCGACTGCATGGGGTCGGCAATGCCGACAAACAGCCGCTTGCCGCGACGGAACAGCGGGAGCGCCTGATGTTTGCTGATCAAGGCCTCGCTGATGACGTCCAGCGGCATGTTCGCCGGGTTCATGGACGCGACATCGATCATTGGCATGCCGAATTCCGCCGAAGCGATCTGCGTCAGTTGAATGCCTTCAACGAGGTTGTGATCGAGCAGCCACGAGGCGAGGGTGGCCTTGTTCTGAATGCTGTCCGACATTGCCTTGCGCACGTCGGCCTCAGGCAACACGCCCTCGGAAACCAGGCGACGCGCCATGCCAGACAGGCCTACCAGCGATGGCTGCAGTTGTGATGACATGATTTCTGACCCCTCGCGCGTATGTGATTGAATCTACCGCAGTTCAGCTTGCAGGTCATCCCTTTACTCTTGCGTTGTGACATATACGGCCTAGCGCTCGAGCTGGATGGCCCAGTTGGCCGCTGTTTAGCGTAAAGCCAGACGAACGCAGCAAAAAAGACCTTGCGAAGTTTTTTGCGTATACCGAGAGCGTGCGCCAAATGCCATGCAGGGCAGATCCGATCGCCATATCTGTAGATTCTCCGCACATGCTCCATGATCCCGCTGGGTGGGCTGTGTTGCCTGATTCAACGTTTCAACAGGCTTCAAGCTATCATCTGGCGACGAAAGGGAGCCCATCTGGTGAATCGCCTCAGCATCATCCTGCCCGCCAAGAACGAGGCGCCAGCGCTGGCCGCGCTATTGCCGCGTTTGCGAGAGGCTTATCCGGTAGCCGAAATCATCGTGGTGGACGACGGTTCGACCGACGACACCCGAACCATCTGCCAAAACAATCATATCGAATGCTTGTCATCCCCTTATTCGATGGGCAACGGCGCCGCTATCAAGCGCGGCGCGCGAGCAGCAACCGGAGACACGCTGATATTCATGGACGGCGATGGCCAGCACGACCCCACCGATATCGCGCGATTATTAAAACCCTTGGACGCGGGCTACGACATGGTTGTCGGCGCCCGTGACTGGAGCAGCCAGGCCGGCGTCGGTCGGGGTCTTGCAAACACCTTGTACAACTGGCTGGCCACCCGCATGACCGGCCATTCGATCCTCGACCTCACCTCAGGCTTCCGCGGCGTGCGCGCGGAGAAATTTCGCGAGTTTCTGCACCTGCTGCCCAACGGATTCAGTTACCCGACCACCAGCACCATGGCGTTTTTCCGCAGCGCCTATCCGGTGGCTTATGTGCCGATCAAAGCCGCCCCGCGCATCGGCAAAAGCCACATCAAGCCGCTTCGTGACGGCGTGCGTTTCCTTCTGATCATCTTCAAGATCGCCACGCTGTATTCGCCGCTGAAGCTGTTCGTCCCTACGAGTGCAGCGTTCTTCCTGCTCGGATGCGCCAATTACGCGTGGACCTTCCTGCACGGCGGCCGTCTCACCAACGGCAGCACACTGATGTGGAGTGCGGCGGTGATCGTGTTTCTGATCGGTCTAGTGTCCGAACAGATCACCGGTTTGATGTATCGACGCAATGCCTGAACATGCTGCTCCGAAGCGCCCGACATTGCTGGTGCTTGCCTCCACATATCCACGCTGGAGCGGTGACCACGAACCCGGGTTTGTGCATGAACTGGCCCGTCGGCTCACTGACCGGTTCCAAGTCATTGCCCTAGTGCCCAGTGCACCAGGCGCTGCAGCCCGCGAAACACTCGATGGTGTGGATGTCATTCGCTATCGCTATGCGCCCCGGCGTTTTGAAACGCTGGTGAGCGACGGTGGCATTGTCACCAACCTGCGCTTGCATCGCTGGAAGCTACTGCTGATCCCCGTTTTTGTGTTTGCGCAGTCATGGCAAAGCTGGTTTTTACTGCGCACTCGCCAGATCGATGTCATCCACGCGCACTGGCTGCTGCCACAAGGGCTTGTCTCTGCCGCGCTTGGCAAAATACCCAGCCGCACCCCTCCGTTCTTGGTGACTTCGCATGGTGCCGACCTTTTCGCGTTGCGGGGCAAGCTCCTCGATGCACTTAAGCGGTTTGTGGTCCGGAAGGCAGCCATGGTTACCGTCGTCAGTGACGCCATGCGAACTGAATTGGCGCGGCTGGGAGTGGATATTGCGGACGTCAGGGTGCAGCCCATGGGCGTGGATCTAGAGACACTTTTTGTGCCAGATCCAGGAACAAAGCGTTCCCGCGACGAAATTCTCTTCGTTGGCCGTTTAGTGGAGAAGAAAGGACTTCGTCACCTCATTGATGCGATGCCCGCCATCTTGCAGGCATGCCCCACAGTACATTTGACGGTGGTCGGCTTCGGGCCAGAAGAAGCGGGACGGCGAGCGCAGGTCGAAGGTATGGGACTGCGAGACAAAGTCCATTTTGCTGGTGCCCTCTCGCAGGCGGAACTGCCGCCTCTGTATCAACGCGCGGCGGTGTTTGTCGCCCCGTTCGTCCAAGCTACGTCAGGGGATCAGGAAGGCCTGGGGCTGGTCTGCCTTGAAGCCGCGGGGTGTGGTTGCCCAGTCGTCGTATCGGATTTACCGGCCACGCAGAAGGTCTTGCCTGAAGGGCCAGGTTGCATTCGCGTCGCGCCGGGAGATAGCGCAGCGCTGACCGCGGCCGTGGTAGATATCCTGATCCGCAGAGATGTTCATCTGCATGGCGCTCAAGTCGGTCGGCAAAGCATTATCCAAAACTTTGACTGGCGAGTGGTGAGCGGAAACTATGCAAATCTTCTCGAAACGACTATTGGCGGTGGTCAACGAGACTGAGTTGGATCGCAAGCCACACGTATCAAAAGACCTCCACTCGACGGTTTCTGACGCGAACCGCGAAAAGCTAGCTCGTGAGCGGCTCAAAGCATGCTAGTAGTCATCAGACGCATGATTGCGAAGAGGCTCAAGTGCATGCCGCGAACACTTCGCGGTAGCCATCAACCATTTTCCGCAAGGTGAATCCGGCAAGTATCCGCTCGCGGTTGTAGTCACCCATTTCCCTGCGCAACACCGGGTCCCTCGCCAAACGCAGCAGGTATTCCAACATCTGTTCTCGATTATCCAGGTCGAACAAAAATCCCCCCTTGCCATGCTCAACCAGTTCCGGAATCGAGGAGCATCGGGTTGCCACGATAGGCAAGCCACACGCCATAGCTTCAAGGACCGCGAGGCTGAGTCCTTCACGTCGCGTTGGGAAGAAAAGGATGTCCGATTGCTGATACAGCTCAACCATTTGTTCTTGCGTGCGGCGTGGAATGGCGATCAGCTTCGTAGTCGGTGCGGGCAGATCCACGCCAGAGTTCCGCAGTCCGGTCGTGTATTGCATGAGTACCCCGGGTGGCAGGTGTGCGGCCACCGCCTGCAGATGGTGCGAACCTTTCAGTCGTCGCGGATTGCCGGAAAAAAGTATGTGCACCGAATCGCGTCGTCTTGAAGATGCAGGTTTGAAGAGCGTTTCATCCACCCCATTCTTGATGACTACGATACGCTTTCTCATCAAGTGGTGTTGCTCGACCAGTGATGCGGTGAAGTTACTCACCGTGGTTATCCACTTGGCTTGATTCAGCGATGCGTCCACCGCCGGTGCGATCACGTAGCGATGCAGCACGCGTTGCTTCTTGCTCATCGCCGCGAGAAATTCCCGATCCAGGCTGTAACTGTGGAAAGTCGTAACCAGGGTCGAATCCCTATGCGCCACCCAGGGGCCAAGTTCCGGCTGCGCGTGGGTAATGGCGCACCCTCGGGCGGGTCGCAGACGCAGCAGCGGAGGCAGAAGACCCGCCCAAGGCGACAGAGGATCCACGTGGTAGTGCGGAATAGCCCGTTCCAGCGAGCGATGCACGATCATTACACCGCTGCCGGTGACGACCGGTGCGCATATTCCCGTAGGGTTATGATGCGCGCTTCCGTGCGCCCGGACTGGCAAAGGCAGAAGGGGGGGAGTGGTCGTCATGCGTGAATCATAGGGCAAGCATCAGCCGGTCATGGTCTCAGACCACATTCGCAGATGCCCTTGGGCGTCTCACCTGGGTCAAAGATAAGTTAGTCTCCCAATTTCGACTTAGCCATACCAGTGCATGACTGAAGCAATCACGCCATTGATCAGTACGATCATCCCAACGTACCGAAGGCCCGCGCTGCTGCGGCGGGCAATCTCCAGCGCGGTTGAGCAGCAAGGCGTCGACGTACAAGTCTGTGTATTCGACAACTGCTCGGACGATGAAACGGAAGACGTAGTCAACACCATGGCGCAAGCGCATGTGCAAATCAAGTATCACTGCCATCCGCGCAATATAGGTGCTGGGGCAAATTTCGACTTTGGCATGCGCGGCATTGATACCCCATTCTTCTCGATCCTGTCGGATGACGACTTCCTCTTGCCCGGCTTCTATCAGCATGCGCTTGCCAGCCTTGCCGAGCATCCGGAAGCGATGTTTTGGGTAGGCGAAACGCTCTGTGTAGATGAACTCGGCACCATCTGGGATGCCCGCGTGGATCGTTGGTCACGGGAAGGGCTGTTCAATCCGCCTGAAGGCATTATGGCAATGATGCATGGGCGCGCGCCGACGTGGACGGGCATCGTGTTCAGACGCGAATTGCTCGATCGGATCGGATTCCTCGATCAGGAAACACTAGGCCCTTCCGATCTTGACTTCATGTTGAGGGCGGCATCCCAGCCTTTCGTGCTGAGCAAATTTCCTTCGGCCGTCTATTTGCTCAATACCGAGTCATTCAGTGCCACCCAACCGCTGTCCGCGTTCTGGCCGGGCTGGCAGAAAATGTTTTTGAACGTGCAGGCCAACGAGGCTCTTGATGAAAACACCAGAAGCGCGGTCCTCAACGCCTTGCACGAGGACGCTCAGCGCATGCTGTTCCGGCGCGGCGCGAATGCACTGGTGGGTGGGCGCTATGATTTTGCGCGCGAAGCGGCGCAGGCACTGCAGGTTTACTACCGCATGCCCGTGCGTTCGTTAATCCTGAGGATTCTCGCCTCAATATGCGAAAGGGTGCCAACCTTGCAGCAACTCTACGCCGTGACTTATCGCCGATGGGAGCGACATTTGGTGGCGTCGCGGGTGCACTTGCAGGCGAGGTTCGGTCATCTGGTACAAAAGCCCTCTTGATCGCGTGGAGCGTCCAAACCGAGTCATTGACGCGGCTGGAGCCAGACGTCCAGCTGTCGCCGCAGCATTGCGCGCACCAGTGGCGCTGCCAGCGCGGCGGAAAGCAGCGCGGCTATACTCGCTACAGCCAGCAGAGTGATGCCACCTAAGCTGCGTGACACGGCCGGAAGCAGCCGGCGAGCCAACAGCACGGCTGCGGCCGCAGCGATAGCCGGGGGAAGCACGTCGCGAACATACCAGCGGGCCATTTCGCCACGCAAAAGGTGCCTGTGCATCAGTGGAATGCCGATCGTGACGAAGGCAAGGTTGATGGCAAACCAGAGCCAGGCGGCGCCGGTGATGCCGTGATGTGCAACGGCCCATACGCAGAACGGAATGCCCATCGCCAGCGCTACCAGATTCATGCCCACAGCGAGTCGGGTCCAGCCGTGGGCCAGTTGCATTGCGTAAGGAAGGTTCATCAATCCGTTGAGCGCGGTGCCCGCTATGAGAATGGATAACGGAAGCGACAGTTTCGCGGCGGTGGCGACGTCGCCGGTCCACAGATAGAGCACATCGCGGCCGAACACCATCAGCACTGCGGCCACCGCTGCCACGATCACGACCAGGCACTGATTGCTCAAATGGTAGAGCTGGATCAATCCATCCTGCTGGCCGAGTGACACCAGCCGGCTATAGCGAGGGTACAGCGCATTGAACATCGGCTGGATCATGCGGCCCATACCGGCGGCGACGCTCATCGCCAGGCTGAAGTAACCGAGCTCAGCCAGCGGCAGCATCGCCGATATCACGACGCGATCCAGTTGGCTCACCATCACCGCCAAAGTCATTATGGCGAGTAGGCCGCCGGCAAAGCGCCCTACGGCGCGCAGTTCGGTCGCACGGAACATCGCTCGCCTTTGCGGGTCGGTCGGGAGGAGTCGCCACAATGTGGCGGCTGAAACCGCCGACTGGCAGGCACCCGTCGCGGCATACCACCACATGAATGCGCTGATCGTGGGCGAGATCCAATACAGCACTGCCAACACGCCGGCACCGCGCAAGGTGGCGAAGCCGGCATTGATCAGGTTGAGTGCCGGTTGTTGCTCTAGTCCGGACAACCCATTGGCGTAGAAGCTGCTTGGCCACTGAAGCGCCACTGCCAGTCCCATAATCGCAATCGCGTGTGCTGTTGCCGCGCGACTCAGGTGGTCGGGGTGCAGCCAGTGATCCGCCAGCGGGCCACTGGCCAGCCAGACCACGGCAACGAGCAGCAGCGCGATCGGCCATACCAGCCACTCGAACGTGCGTACCAAGTTGCCGAGCGTATGGGCGAGCCTGACATCGTGCACCCGTTGCGCCAGTTCGCGGTTGAGCGCACCGCCCATGCCCAGGTCGAACAACATCGACAACGCCTGAATGCTGAGCATCAGGCCCACTAAGCCGAATGCTTCCATACCGAGTAGCTTGATATAGAGGGGAATGAACACGACGCCCATCAGCGCCATCCATATCTGTCCCGCGTAATTTGCCAGGATGTTGGTGCGCAGTACGGGCATGGAGAACCTGTTATAGGCGTCGTAGGTAGCCGTCCGGCGCTACCGTGATTAACAGTTTGTTTTCCAGCGCACTATCGATTTCAAAGTTCAGCGGCATGCCGTCGGCACCCACACGGGTTTTCTCCTTCAGACTGCGCAGGTATTCCCACACGGCAGTTTTTGGGTTGTTGCCCTTGCCCCAAGGACGGTCAGGGAACATCGCGTCGGGCAGATCCTCGACCACGGTGTCGAACACGATGCAGTAGCTGCCGACAGACGTCAACGGCGCATAAGCCTCTAGCTCGGCCAGCACGTGATCATGGGTATGGTTGGAGTCAAGTATCACCATAATCCGCTCATGCGCTTGCGCGATCCGATGCACCTGATCAATGACTTCGGCTGCGATCGAGGATCCCTGGATCATATCGATCCGATGTGACATCGGATGCGCCTCGATGGCCGCGCGATTGTGCGCTCGGATATCAATGTCGATTCCGAGCACATGGCGGCTGGTCGCTCTCGGATCGAGCGCTTGGCCGTTTTCGAGAGCGTCGCAGTAATCGAGTAGAGCGAGCATCGACGCGCTGAGAATCAGCGAACCGCCATGCGCAATACCCGCCTCGATGATTAGATCAGGTTTGATATGCCAAATCAGCTCTTGAACCGCGACCATGTCTTGGGGTACTTGGATTATCGGTCGACCAAGCCAGCGGAAATTGTAGACATATCGTAATTTAGTTATATCCGTCATCCAGTCGATGGACTTACGATGAATGCTGTCGTTCAAGGCAAGCTGCCGGATGTTTTCAATCACTTCGGCACCAAATGTCTCATTAGGTTCCATTAACAAATTCCTTCCAGGAGGTTGTGCCAGAGCAAATAAATTTCGCTCCGTCGCGACCACAGTTAGTGATTAAATCAAGCGCAGATACCTGAGGAGTAAAATCTCCGTTTGCTTGGGGGTACGACATCTTTAGATAATTCAGATATTCCACCTTAACTCCACTCGACTCAAATAGCTCGTGGTCGAGATAGTTGCGAGCACCATGCCCGGTGACGTAGGTCGAAGCTTGCAATTTTCCACAGATTGCCACGAGCCGTTCGCTGCTTCGGCCTGGGACGTTGAGTGACGATGAACAAATGAAGCGTCTGCCTTCTTCAAGTCCAAAGTACCGAACTAAAGATATTATGGAGTTGCGTGATACATCGCTTAGGGTAGTCGCATTCGTTGAATGCGCTTCATCGAATACACTCATCATGTCACTGAAGTAGGGTGTGGAGCGGTAGCACTGCGTTAACAGTTTGCGATGTTCTTCTCGCCAATCACGTGAGTTGTCTACTAAAACCTTATCGATGTTTGTAGCCCGATGGTGCGCTTGCAGAGGCACTGTGAGCCATTGAATTCCTTTTGAATTCTTGACTTGTACTCTGTTATAGAAACCTCGTGTGAACTGCACATCGTCATAGTGCACAAAGATGTCGGATAATTTAATTTGTTCCAGTAAACCTACCCACGGAAAATACATTGATTGCGAAATAACGATTTTCATTTCAAGCATCCGGTTCTGCGATGGCCCTACATCCCAGCTCTTTTTGAAATCGAAAAAACGCCTTAGCCAGTTCGTCCGAAAGAGGGTGCACAGCTGACGCTCCAGTCGCCATCATTTCGCACCAATGTAGAGTTAGCCATGTTTTCTGGACGAAGCTTACGCGCTCCGCGAGCTCTAGCGTGCAAGATGGAGAGATAGTAGTCGATGTCTGAAGCAGAATAGGACCGGTATCAAAGGTTCGGTCAACGCGGTGTAGGGTTGCGCCAATGTCGTCCAGACCTGCACGAAGCGCTTTTTTAACAGCTCCCAATCCTGGAAATGCCGGCAGCAGAGAGGGATGAATATTATATGTTTTTATGTTGTCGATGAGCTGAGCGTCGACTCTACGCGTGTAGAACAGGAGAATACCGCTTACGCCTTGTTTGCTGAAGAAATGTAATGCTTCTTCGGAAAAGCTTCTTGAGTCCTGATAATTAATCTGGACCATGGCAGCGGCATGGGTTTTAGCCCAATCGGATATACCGCATTCTCTATCCGTCACAACACACCATGTCTGATCGCTATTGACCGTCAAAAGACATTCGGCGGCCGCGGCCAATGCGGAGCCTCCGCTGGATCCAATTATACCGAGGCGATTGCTTGATGACATTTTTCTATATTTTTTTTAGAAGGGGGCGCAACACGGAGACCACTCGTTCCAAGTCTGCTTTCGTCATATCGTGGTAACTGGGAAGGTTGATTGCACGCCTAGATAAAGAATCACTGACCCTGTGCGAGCTAATGGCTTTGAACAAACCTAATGACGATAGAGGCCAGAAAAAAACCCGACCATCAATATTTTGAGCCTTCAATTTAGCCAGTAGTTCTTCGCGATCGAACTGCACATCGTGGTCGACCACGATGGTCGGCATCCAGTATCCATTGGTAGTGCCGGAAGGCTCTGGGTTCATGCGCAACGGCAAGCCGCGCAGGGCGTCGTGGTAGTAGTCGAAAACCCGCCGCTTACCGGCCATCAGCTCCTCGATGCGCTCCATCTGACCGCAACCGATTGCTGCCTGCATGTTCGACATCTTGTACTTGAATCCGATCATCGCGGGCCAGAACTGCCGCGTCTCTCCCCGCGCGCGCCCGTGATTAGACAAAGTCAGTGCCTTTTCGTACAGCGCGTCGTCATTGGTGACGAAGATGCCACCCTCGCCGGCGGTAACAGTCTTGGTGCCATGGAATGAAAACGCTCCGAAGATGCCCATCGAACCGGCACGCTGTCCATGCCAGACCGAGCCAATCGCCTCGGCGGCGTCCTCGATCACTGGAATGCCGTGGCGCTTTCCTATGTCACGCAGGGCTTGCATGTCGCACAGGTTGCCATAGAGATGCACAGCAAGAATCGCCCGAGTGTTCGGGGTGATCGATGCTTCCACTGCCGCCGGATCCAGACACCAGCTATCGGCAAGCACATCGACCAGCACCGGGGTCGCACCGAGATAGATGATGGGTGCCGCCGAAGCTATCCAGTTGATATCGCCGAGTACGACCTCGTCACCGGCTCCGATACCCATCGCCGCCATACCGATATGCAATGCACCGGTGGCACTTGACGTGGCGATCGCATGTTTCACGCCCAGGTGTGCACGGAACATTGCCTCGAAGCGGTGAATGTAGTCGTAGCAATGCTCGCCCCAGCCGTTGGTTGCAGCGTCTGTGGCGTAGCCGATCTCTAGCTCGGTGATCGATGGTTTGGTGTAGTAGATGCGCGATGGGCTGTCAGAGTTCATAGGATCACCAAATGGGGGACGGCGACAGCAAACTGGCCTCCCCATTCCCGGATATAGCTCAGTTGGCTGGTGATTTCTTCCCGCAGATTCCACGGCAGGATCAACACGAAGTCAGGCCGCTCGTCACGAAGGCGCTCCTCGGCGACGACGGGAATGCGCGATCCTGGCAGCCAGTGGCCTTGCTTGTGTGGCGAGGCATCGACCACGTAGGGCAACAGGTCAGGTCGCACGCCGGCATAGTTCAACAAGGTGTTCCCTTTGGCGGCTGCGCCATAGCCGACGACTTTGCGTCCAGCCTTTTGCTGCTCCAGCAGGAAGGCCGCGCAGTCGTTCTTGACTGCATCAGCCTGCGCCTGAAAGCCCTGATAGTAGGCGCTGTCCAGCATGCCCGCTGCCGCTTCGATCTGCAGCAGCGACGATGCGGCAGGTGTTTCGGCATGCTGGCTGTTCTCATGCGCCGCCCACAGGCGCAGCGAGCCGCCATGCGTGGAAAGCTGCTCCACGTCCCAGATCTTCAGTCCGTGTGCCGCAAAGATCCGGCGCACCGTGTGGAATGAGAAGTAGGAAAAGTGCTCGTGATAGACGGTATCGAACTGGCGCTTTGCCACCAGTTCCATCAGGTGTGGAAACTCGACCGTGATCGTGCCTTCCGGCGCGAGTGCCAGGGTCAACCCAGCGACAAAGTCGTTGATGTCGGGCACGTGGGCCAGCACATTGTTCGCCACGATCAAATCAGCAGCGCCGCGCTCGCTTGCGAACTCAGCGGCAAACTCGCGGCCAAAGAAGCGCTCCAGTGTCTCGATGCCTTTGTCTCGTGCGACCCTGGCCGTACCACCGGTAGGCTCGATCCCGATGCAGGGAATGCCACGGGCGGCCATGTACTGCAGCAGATAGCCGTCGTTGGATGCGATCTCCATTACCAGGCTGTCCTGGCTCAACTCCAGTCGCGCCACTGCCTGCTCGACGTAACGCTCGGCGTGCAAGAGCCAAGAGCGCGAGAACGAGGAGTAATACACATAGTCAGGTGCAAACAACTCGGCATGTGACTGCACTTCGTCAACCTGCACCAGCCGGCAGTTGTCGCAAGTAAACAACTTCAGCGGAAACCAGGTTTCCGGCGCACTGAGCCCGTCCGCGGTGAGGAACGCATTGGAGGGCGGAGCACTGCCGAGATCGAGAAAGACATCGTGCAGTGGTGTGGCGCAATGGCGACATTTCATGGTTTGATTCCTGCGAACCTGCTTTCTTTCACCAGCGGCAAATCCCGGTCCTTGGCGGAGACCCGCGCCACGGGCAGCGGCCAGTCTATGGCCAGGGCGGGATCATCGTGCCGAAGTCCGCCTTCCTTTTCACGATTCCACGCGACACTGTGCATGTAAAGCAGTTGCGCATCGTCGGTCAGTGCTTGGAAGCCGTGCGCGAAACCTTCCGGTATGAAAAACTGGGTCGTTCCATCCCCGTCGAGTTCGATGCCGTGCCAGCGCAGGAAGGTGGGCGAATCCGCGCGCAGGTCTACCGCCACATCGAATACGCGGCCGCGCAGGCAGCGGATCAGCTTGGCTTCCGCCGCTGGCGGATACTGAAAGTGCATGCCACGCACGGAGCCCTTGTGATGGGTCCGCGACACGTTGATCTGCGCCCACTGCAGAGCGGGCCGCAGCGCGGCGAATTCGGCCGCGCAGAATACCCGGGAAAACTGCCCGCGTTCGTCCGCGACCGGCATGGTTTCGATCACGGTAAGGTCGGCCAACGGCGTGGCGTGGAACTTCATGCGGCCCACTCCAGGCCGCTCAGGTGCGCGGCATCGACGTAGGCTTGCAGATCGGCACGACTGCGCAGCTGACCGCGCTCGTAATAATTGCGGTACCACTGAATCGTCGACTGCAGGGTCGTCTGGGCATCCCACACCGGCCGCCAGCCCAGGTGCTGCGCTGCTCTGGAGGCATCCAGTCGCAGCATCGCGGCCTCATGCGGGTGTGGCCCCTCTTGTTGTTCGCTGCGCAGTTGCGGCCAGTGCGACTGCATCAACGACACGAGTGCGTGCACGGGCAGGGTGGCATCGGCCGCCGGGCCAAAGTTCCACGGCCCCTCGACCGCGTCGCCCGCAAGCAGACGTTCACCCAGCCGCAGATAGCCGGCCAAGGGGTCCAGCACATGCTGCCAGGGGCGGACCGCATCGGGATAACGTATCTGCAAAGCGGACCCGCTCGAGGCAGCGCGCACCAGGTCGGGGACCAGCCGATCCTGCGACCAGTCGCCGCCGCCGATGACATTGCCGGCGCGCGCCGTCGCCACACGAGGCCCGCCGTCGTCGAAAAAACTCTTGCGGTAACACTCTGTCACCAGCTCCGCACAGGCCTTGGACGTGCTGTAGGGGTCATGGCCGCCCAGCGGGTGATCTTCCCGATAGCCGGCGACCGTCGCCTGTTCCAGATAAACCTTGTCGGTCGTGGCGTTGACGACAACGCGCACAGATGGTGTGACACGGACGGCCTCCAGCAGGTTAATCAGACCCATCACGTTGGTGTCGAAAGTATTGACCGGCTCGCGGTAACTGCGCCGAACCAAAGGTTGTGCCGCCAGATGAAAGATGACTTCCGGTGCTGCCGCCAGCAACGTTTGCCGCACGGCCTCGGCATCGCGCAGATCCACCCGCAGGTCATCCACCTCGTTCAATCCGAGCAGCGGCCAGTGCGATGGTTCGGTATCCGGCGCGAGTGCGAGCCCCGTCACATCGGCGCCGAGGGCGGTCAGCCACATGCAAAGCCAGGAACCCTTGAAGCCGGTATGCCCCGTGACCAGCACGCGGCGACGACCCGCGTAGGCACCTGAGAACAGCTGGTTCAAGGCCACACCTTCCATGGCGCGTGTCCGCTTTGCCAGAGTTCCTCTAGCTTTATCTTGTCTCGCATCGTGTCCATCGGCTGCCAGAATCCGGCATGCATGTAAGCGGAAATCTGGCCATCACGTGCGAGCGCTTCCAGTGGATCCCGTTCCCAGATGGTGGCGTCGTCCTTGATGTAATCGAGTACTTTGCGCTCAAGGATAAAGAAACCACCGTTTATCCATGAGCCGTCGCCGGAGGGTTTCTCCTCGAAGCGGGTGATCCGGTTGTCCTGGATGTCGATGGCACCGAAGCGCCCGGGCGGTTGCACCGCGCACATGGTGGCTAGTCCTGCGCGCGCTTTATGAAAAGCCAGTTGGGCCGTGATGTCGATGTCGGCAAGACCGTCCCCGTAGGTGAAACAAAACGTGTCGTCATCCAGATAATTCTGAACCCTTTTCAGTCGGCCTCCCGTCTGGGTCTGGTCTCCGGTATCCACCAAGGTGACCCGCCATGGCTCCGCGTGCTGGCGGTGAACCTCCATGCGGTTGTTGGCCAGGTCGAAGGTCACGTCCGAGGTGTGCAGAAAGTAATTGGCGAAATACTCTTTCACCATGTAGCCCTTGTAGCCCAGGCAAATGATGAAGTCGTTGATGCCGTGCTGCGAGTAGATCTTGAGAATATGCCAGAGCACAGGCTTGCCCCCGATGTCAATCATCGGTTTTGGGCGCAGGGTTGTTTCTTCGCTGATACGCGTACCCATGCCGCCTGCAAGAATGACTGCTTTCATTGTTGTCTCTCGTCCAGCGCGCTCATGGGTCGAACCTGATGCTGAAGGATAAATGGTTGGCGCAAGAAAGTTTGCTGTGCGAGCCTTTTTCCATCAGGCAGATGCAGATTATTTGAGGCCTGGCAGCGCCTGCAATTCCATCAGGTTGTCATCCAGACGGCCCCCGAGGTTCAGTGCTTTCAATCGGCTGATTGCCACCAGTGCTTTGGCTTTTTGGCCCTGTGCCGCCAGCATTCTGATCAAGGTGATCTGGTAGGCGGGTTCAGCCGGGCTTGCCGCCACGGCTTGCTCCGTCAGATGCTCGCCGAGCGTGTGGTTTTCGAGCACATTCCACGCGTAGTCACCGTAGCTGGCGAACAGCCTTGCATCGGGCTGCGGGTGGGACAACGCGGCATTGAACGCTTCTATCATTTTATTTTGCGGCAAGTCGCATTCACGTTCGCGTGCGCACTGGGTCAGCGCACTCAACGAACTTTCGTCCTGCACGCCCGGCTTGCGCACCGTCAGCTTGGCTATCAGGCTTTGCCACCACGCGGCTTTCAGCGGCAGGTGCATCCTGGAGTTCATAAAGAGCAGCGCCTGCTGCGGCAAGATCGAGGATTCGGGAAAATCCGCGGCCTTTTCCAAGGGCGCATAAGCCAACTGGGTGTATGGCGAAGCGGGGTCGTAGTGCGAATAGATGATGTAGGTGCGGCCCAGTTCATACTGCGCGCGCGGCGACTCGGGTGCGCGTGCCGCCAGCTCTTGTGCCAGTCTCAGCGGATCACCCCACGCATATGCTGTGATCGCGGTCAGCGTGGCCCAGCACAGCAGCAATCCCGCCAGCAAAACGTATCTAGGTCGTGCAAGCGGAAACGATCGAGGCACCGCCAGCAGAGGCACGACGGCCAGCAACAAGCCGAAGCTGGCAAAGTAGTTTCGATGCTCGTAGATCAGTTCCAGTTGCAGGATGGTGCCGGTCAGCAGCTGGCAGCCGAGGAACAGCGCGATGCCCAGCGCGGCCAGCGGACGTCGTGCGCGCAGCCAGAAAATCAGCATCACCAGCGCGGCCAGCAATAACAGGCTGGCCAGCGTGCTCCACGGCGTCAGCAGTCCTGTGGAGATGCGGAAGTCGTCGTGATAGAAAGACAGCGCATCCGGTGTTGGCAGCAACGTCCAGCGGATGTAATCCACCACGATGCGCGATTCACTGAGCAGGCGCGTGCCCATGGTGAAGTCGCGGCTGGCCCAAGCTGCTGGTTTCAGGAGGCCGGGGACGAGCCATGTCAGGCCGAGGATCATCGGCAGCACCAGCACGACCAAGAACAGGGTGATGACACGCCAGTCGATTGCTTGCCGATCTACCTCACACGTCAAAGTGATAGGGAGTTCCCGCTCGGAGGGAGCGGACGGGTACGCGCTCGCGGCCACGTTTTCCGATCGCCGGAAACGGCCCCCATTGTTTCGCGAGCTCGGTTTGCGCCAGCGGAATAGTGCCCATTCGACCAGCAGCGCATAAAGCGGCAGCATCACCGCGGTTTCTTTGGCCAGCAGCCCGATCGCGGTGGGCACGGTGACGCTGACCAGGCACAGAATGAAGCCACGCGTGCCAAATGAACGCCCAGCAAGCTCTGGCGAAAAGGTGCTGGCGTTTGCGGCAAGCATTCGCTGCCGCCCGACGACATAGCCGATCAGTCCAAGCAGCACGAACACGTTTGCCATGCTCTCCATGCGCTGCACCACATACAACACGGCAGTGAGGTTGATTGGCAGCAGCACCCAGCCGGCAGCAATCAGTGCGGCGACAACGCCGGGTCGCCTTTGCTCCGTAGGAGCGCACCCTGTGCGCGACAGCTCTTTTTCCCATCCTGGCAATGATTCATCGCGCACAGGGTGTGCTCCTACACCAGCGGAGCGCAGCAGCAGCCGCGCCAGCACAAATACCAGCAGCCCGTTCAACAGATGAATGACCAGATTGGTCAGCTTCATCGCGTACGGATCGAGCCCGCTGGCGAGGAAATTGGCGGCGAAACTCAGCGACGCCAGCGGGCGCTTGAATTCGCTGGCGGGCGACGACAGCGCAGCACTTACCAGCGAAGCAACGCTGATGTTGCTCGGCTGTACCTCATGGTTGTCGACGATATTGGGATAGTCGTCGAACAGCCAGCTGCCGTGGAGGCCCGGCCAGTAAACGGCGGTGACCAGCATCACTGCAAAAAGCAGCAGCACACAGCCGCGAAAGCGGCGAAACCCATCACGGATCATTCAATCATTTCCGCCGCGGCCTTCGCAGACGCATACAGGGAACCGCAACGACGGCGCCATCAAGCAGGCTCATGGCCACAAAGCGACTCGCGGTGTACCGGCGCACAAGCCGAATTCTCTGTCATATGGCTCACCCGTTTGCTGACGATATCAGGACGAACGCGCTGCGGGCACACTCGCCGCGCTCTTCCCGCCGGAGGGTGGTGCAACGGGGGCCGATGCTGCATTTTCAGTACGGCAGTTGCCCGGAACCATGTCCATGTCACCAGCAGCCACGCTGCAGCTCCAGTTGAGGATGCCGGCGTTCCCTGCGGCTGAACCTTGTGCGGGAACAAGCACGAGGACAGGGTCAGGCGTGGCGCCGGTGTCCTTTGTCGTCAACGTGATGCGGCCGCCATCGGCTATATCGATGTGTGCCACATACGGACTGGTGATGGCGGCTGAGTTGTAGCCCAGTTCGCTCGTTTTGACGTTAGCCAATCCTCCGTGCACCGTGGCGGACTCCATCACCACGAGCTTGGCCGCGTCGGCGGCCTTGAGGGCTGTATCGACGCGCGCAGCACTTTCGTGCTGACGCCATGCAGGAACGGCAATCGCGGCCACCAGAACGAGTATGGCGATGACGATGATGACAGTGATGGTGGAAATGCCTCGTTGTGTGGACATGAGCGAGTTCCATGGCGTGGGAGAAGAAAAAAGGTAGGCCAGCTGAGTGCTGGCGGTGCTGCAGGCGTTTGCTTCACAGAACGACATATTATCTGCAGCGTCGGAGCCGAGCATAGACGCATGCCGGTCCAGCTGCCATATCCGATCGCATTAGTGGATTCACGCGTCGCGTGGAAGTCGAGGTTTGGATCTATGGCGTGTGCGTGGTCGCCGTGGCGGGCATCGCCTTGACGGCTGGCACGCGCGCCTTTTTCTGCTGTTCGAGCAATTGGATATCGCTGTCGTTGATGGCGCGGTCGTTCACCAACAGCCGCCGCAGCAGCGGCAAGCGGCTGTAGTCCGTATCTTGCAGCGTTTTGATCGCCTGATCGTACAGCCCGGCGCTCGCCAGGTACTTGGCCTGCAGGCGCGGAATTTCCGCGTCGGGATCAACTGCGTATGCGGCGTCAAGCTCGCGGATGGCATTGCCCAGGTTGCCTTCGGCAACCGCGAGCAAATGCAATTGGTAGTGCGTATAACCGCTGGCTATGCCCGCGTAGTGAGGATTGGCAAGCAGTGCTTGCGCAAGTGCACGCCACTGTGTGGTTCCCAAGGCAGCACAGCGCTGGTTTGTGGCCGTCAGCCGCAGATTTTCCAAATTCTCGAAACCGCCGCGGTCGAACGGTGCGCTTCGCAGCATCGTGGCCAAAGCCTGCACCTTTGATGGGGTCAGCGTCCCTTGCATGCACTCAAGATAGACCAGGTTTTCTGCCACACCAGTATTGTTCGGAAACTTCTCCTGTACCCGTTCAAAAACCGACAGCGCGGTGGCGATCTGGCCATGGTGATAAAGGCGGTCGGCTAACGCCGTTTGCGCACGGATGGAATCGGGCTGCTGGGCAGCCCATGCTAAGGACAGTCGATCTGCCGATCCATACACATTAGTAGTGAGCGAGGTTGTTACAGCACACGCAGCCAGCCACAACGCCGCCAAGCCGAGCAGACGCTTTCGCGATACCGGTTTGGCAACGCGCGAAAGTCCAATGGCGATGGCGATGAACGGCCCGATGACGGGCACGTAGTTGCGATGCTCGAAATACAGCTCCAGCATCACCGTACTGCTTTCCAGCAGCTGACCACCCAAATACCACAGTATCGCCATTGCCAGCAGCGGCCAGCGCCGGCGCGCGATAAAACCGACTGCCGCAGCACCCAGCACGCCTCCCATCGAAAAAAACGTGGACCACGGCGACAGCAGACTGCGCGAAACGAGATAGTCGTCGTGAAACATTCCGTATAGGCCGAAACGCGGCAGAAAAATGTCGCGGAGGTAACCGAAGAGGATGCGCGGTTCGGTCAGCAGCCTTTCGCCCAGCGTGAAATCGCGCGTATTGCTGGCTTGGGAAAATTGCAGAGCGCTGAAGAGCAGATAGGCAAACAGGAACAACACAGGCGGCCAGATCAGCAGCCGGCGCCACCATTGAAGGTAGCGCGGCAAACGGGTGACGGACGCGCGCAGCAGCGTGGCGTCTAGCACCAATGCATATAGCGGCAGCAGCAGACCGTTTTCTTTGCTCAGGAACGCGAGCAACATGCACGCGCCAAGACCAAGCGCCATCCATACGCCACGCCGACGCGCCAGCGCGTTTTCGGCCAACAGGCCGTGCAGATAAGCGAGCAGGCCCAGCAACGTGAACAATGACATCAGCAGCGTCATGCGCTGCACCACCATCATCACACCGGATATATGGATCGGATTGAGCAGCCATGCCGCGGTAGCCAACAGCGCGGCGATGCCGACCGTTCTGGCTGCACTCGCTTCATCCCGGCTGTGCGCACCGGCGTAATGGCGGGCGAGTACTGTTGCTAGTCGATACACCAGCGCCCCGCACAGCAGATGCAGGCCCAGGTTGATCAGCTTGAAGGGAAAGGGATGATCAGGCCAGGATGCTTTCTGCGGTAGAAAGCTAAGCATCGCCAGCGGGCGTCCGGGGAAGCTGCGCGGCTGCGACAGGTAGATGCCTAGGTCTCGCCAGCTAGCTACGTGATCGATACTGGCCAAGGCTGCCAGATTGGGAAAGTCGTCGAACAGGAACGGGCCATACATTCCTGGCATATACACGATGGCGCATACGGCTAACAGCGAGATCAAAAGGACAGCGAAACGGTTTCTTGCAAACATCGCACACCAGGATGGTGGGTATACATAAGGACGGCGGAAAAGCATGATCATGCTCTAGCGACAGGCTATCGGAACATATTTTGGAAGGACGTTGCTACTGCAAATCCATTGCGTTGTGCCAGCAGTCTGCCCGTTTGTTTCCAGAGTGACAGTTTTGCCGCGTAGCGGCGGCGATATCGTCGTCTGGAGCATGTAGGCAGTGATTACGCAATTATCGGCATCTGTCGTCACTGCTACTCGAGAGACATATCGTCCCCTGTAGCTGGTACCAGGACTGAACGCTCCGTTACCCAGAGTAGGGCAGGAACCGTTCAAGACGTAATATTCTCCGACATCCGTTTTCAGCCCGTCGGCGATTCCGATGGCCTCGGTTAGCTGAGCTTTGGCAACGGAGTCCTGGTAAACGCTGAGTGCCAGTGCCACGAGTATGC
>CAIKJM010000437.1 GCA_903827735.1 uncultured Rhodanobacter sp.
CAATACACACAAGCCATCCAAGCGCTTGAGAAGGCGCTCTACGAATCCCCAGATCAGAAGTCGGGCTGACCGACACCGTCAGAACATGCGAAACGAGAACTCAGAGAGATGAACCTCAGCAGTACGATTAAGTCCATTCAGGACATTATGCGGAAGGATGATGGCGTCGATGGCGACGCTCAACGCATCGGGCAGCTAACATGGATGCTGTTTCTCAAGGTTTTCGATCAGCGAGAGAGGGAATGGGAGGATGACAATCCCAAGTACCGCTCTCCTATGGATACCAAGTTTCGCTGGCGCAATTGGGCTGAGTTCAAAACCGATAGCGCCGGAAAGAGTCAGCCGAAGATCGAACCCAGCAGGGTAATTTCGTTCGTCAATAACGAGCTTTTCCCGGCGCTTAGTGAGAAGATGGACCCGAGGCTCAGCCCGCAGCACCGGGTTATCAAAAGCGTTTTTGAAGACGCCAAGAATTACATGAAATCCGGTACACAGATGTTGGCCGTGATCCAGAAGCTCGAAGAGGCGATTGACTTCGACGACTTCAAGATTCGCGCCAATTTGGGCGACGTGTACGAGCAAATGCTCAGTGACTTACGCGGGGGCCGGCAATGCTGGTGAGTTCTATACCCCACGCGCCATCACTCAATTTATGGTCAATCGCGTCAACCCTCGCCTTAGTAAGCGCGAAAGCCTCCTTGATCCGGCCTGCGGCACCGGCGGGTTTCTAACCGCCGCGATCGATCATTTCCGCCGCCAGTTGGACGACAAGGCAAGCGCCAAAGATAGACGTGCCATTGAGGAACAAATCCACGGCATCGAAAAAAAAGCAACTGCCTCACCTCCTGTGTACCACTAACATGTTGCTACACGAGATCGATGTCCCCAGTCAGATCGAACACCGGAATACACTGGGTCGTGGCTGGAACGAGTGGGGCCCGAGCGACAAAGTCGATTGTGTTATTACGAACCCGCCGTTCGGTGGATATGAAGATGACGGCGCAGGTAGTGACTACCCTGCCGATCTTCGGACCCGCGAAACTGCCGATATGTTTATGGCACTCATCATCAAGAAATTGTTGAAAGAGAACGGTCGCGCCGCTGTGGTTTTGCCCGACGGCTTTCTATTTGGTGAAGGTACCAAGGCGACACTGAAGAGATTGCTGCTGCGCGACTGCAAACTTCATACAATTGTGCGCTTACCCAAGGGGGTGTTTGCTCCATATACCACCATTAAGACCAACTTGTTGTTCTTCACCAAATGCGGTGTGGTGGATGACGGTACAGAACATTTTCATACTGAGACTATCTGGTTCTACGAACACCCCTACCCGAAGGGTTATAGAAGTTATTCCAAGACCAAGCCCATCCGCTTCGAGGAATTCCAGGTTGAACAGGCGTGGTGGGGTGACGAAGCCAACGATTTTGCTGATCGCGAGGCGACCGAGTTCGCATGGAAGCTTGACTTTAAATCCTTGCGCGAACAGGCCGAAACAGCCGCCAAACCGCACTGGCAGCGTGCGGAACAACTTACCAACGAAGCCGCCGCGTTGGACGGTAAGATGCGCGACCTGCGCGGCCGTCTCTCCGGTACCCCCGAGACACAAAAGCGGGCGAAGCTGGAATTGCAGATTGCCGAATTACGCGAACAGGCCGAATCGTTGCGGCTTCAAGCCCGAGACGCTCAAGCCGCTGGCGATCGACTGTATTGGCCCATCTTTAACCTCGACTTGAAGAATCCCAACGCCCCGGAAGAAGAAAGTCATGATCCCGACATTTTGCTAGAAAAGTACAAAAAACTTCTCGGGGAAATTGAAGAGACTCAGAATCAGTTGAAAAGCGAATTGGGTGCAGCTTTGGCGCATCACTTCGTCGCCGAGGACACTTGATGACCCCCCAACAATTCTTAGCTGAGTTCGGGCACATTGCTGGTGCGCCGGGCGGAATCGCGAGGTTGCGAGGGTTGGTTCTTCAACTGGCCGTTTCTGGCCGAATGGTCGAACCATCCAACTCTGGTCGGTCCGTTGCAGACGAAATCAATGCCGCTTGCAAATTGCGTTTAGCATATGAGAGCAAGATTGGACTTCGTACAACACGACTGCATCCGCCCATCAATTCCGAACCATTCGACATTCCCAGTCACTGGCAATGGGTACGACTTGAACAGCTGACACTATATATACAGCGAGGCAAGGGCCCCACATACGCTAGTGGCGGGAGCACTTATGTCGTCTCCCAGAAATGCATACAATGGTCCGGTTTCAATCTTCAACCAGCGCGACATCTTGCCGACACGTCATTATCGGAATACGGCGAAGAGCGTTTTCTGTGTGGCGGTGACCTGCTCTGGAACTCCACTGGTACAGGCACAGCTGGACGAGTAGCTATATATCCCCTGAAAACGACCGAGCGAGCGGTTGCAGACTCGCATGTGACGGTTATTAGGCTGGCGAATTCCATCCCGAGCTA
>CAIKJM010000438.1 GCA_903827735.1 uncultured Rhodanobacter sp.
GTTCAAACGAGGCTCGACCGGCGTTGCTTTCCAGCTTGGACACGGCTTGAACCGTCACGCCCATCTGCCTGGCAACATCGGCCTGAGTCAACTTTCGCTGCAGCCGCATGGCGCGCAATACGGTGCCGAGTTGGTCGGGTATTCGGATGATCGTCATACGAAAATTCAACCTTTGAGTTGATATTCAAGCAATCAACTTACAGATTGAATAACTAAAAATCAACCTTTGAGTTGATTTTTAGTATGAAGCAGAAAAAGCCACGCATGGCGTAATGCTGTTCACTTAAGCATTGCATCGTAGCCAAGGCGTCCCAAGAATCCGGCCTTCACCTGTTGAAGGCCGGATTTTTTTGTGTCCCTGCAAAGTGTTCTGTTTGATATCGATGAGCTGCACTCGTTCTCTGATCTGAGTACCTTCGCGCAGCACATTCCTGTCGAGTGGGTAGCCTCGGCGCTGGATCTTTCCTCCTCGGCCACGATTCGCCGCCGGCGTTTGCCGTCGGATCAGGTGCTGTGGCTGGTGCTGGGCATGGCACTGTTTCGTAACGAGCCGATCTCGGAGGTGGCTCGTCGCTTGAACATCTGCGCACAAGGCTTGGCCAGCGACAGTCTGTTGGCGCGCAGTGGCGTCTCCCAGGCGCGTCAGCGCCTTGGCGCCGAGCCGCTGCAATGCCTGTTCCGTCAGACCGGCGAGTGCTGGGGCAAGGAGCGCTATCCCGGCGATGACTGGCACGGCTTGCAAGTGCTGGCCGCCGACGGCGCGGTGTTGCGCACCCCGGACACCCCGGCATTGCGTGAACACTTCGGCTCGGGCAATACCAGCACCGATCGCCAGACGCCGTTCCCGATGATGCGACTGGTCGCCCTGATGAATGTCCGTTCGCACGTCATGCTGGATGCCCAGCTTAGTCCTTATCGGCGCAGCGAAATTCGCTTGGCCGATGAGTTCATCGACCGCATACCGGACCGCTCAATCACCCTGTTGGACAAGGGCTTCTGGAGCGCTGACCTGCTGCTGCGTCTGGCCGGTGGCGGCCAACAACGGCATTGGCTGATTCCCGCTCGCAAAGATCTGGTGTTCGAGACGCGGGAGACTTACCACGCCGATGATCAGTGGGTGCAGATGAAGGTCTCGCCGCAGGCACGCAAACGCAACCCCGAACTGCCTGCGATCTGGGAAGTGCGTGCCGTGAGCTACATGCACAAAGGACAGCGAAGAACGGTCTACACCTCGCTGCCAGCCGAGCACTACTCCAGCGAAGCCGTTGCACAGTTGTATCGGGAGCGCTGGGAAATCGAGTTGGGCTTCCGGGACATCAAGAGCTCCCTGCAACACAATGCCGTCACGCTGCGCAGCAAGACCGTCGCGTTGATCTATCAGGAAGTCTGGGGTTTGCTCCTGGGCTACAACGTGATCCGTCGCGAGGCCAGTCAGGCCGCCGTGGCGCACGGCCAAGAGCCAGCCCGAGTGCGATTCAAGTTCGCCTATCAATATATCGCCGCCCAGCTCATTGTCATGGCGGCGGCGCAACCTCTATCACGCACCGGAGCGCGACTGGCTGAACTCAGGGCCGGAATCGGCAACCTGTTTCTGGATAGACGACCTCGGCCTTCCAGGCCGAGGTCCGTCAAAATATCCAAGACTCGCTACCCCGTGAATCGAAAAGCCGCTCCGCTTAAGTGAACAGCATTACGCTGAGGCGTATGCCTTAGCGGCCTGACCTGTGCAGGAAGTGCTGGGTCATTACACTCCACGCGCGGCTTCTACGCCTCTTTCGACAGCCGCTGCCGCAGCGGCTGCAACCACTCCAAATCCGGTGTGCTATGCGCCGTATCCGCACGGATCGGTTCGCGCACCTGCGCTGCGCTGGCGGTACTGA
>CAIKJM010000439.1 GCA_903827735.1 uncultured Rhodanobacter sp.
AGTTTGGCGCGCGGCCGAGCGCGTCACGCAGTGCCTCGAGTCGTTCGTCCAGCGCTGGAGCCCCATATGTCTCAGCCTTGCCGTGGCCCCATACCGGGCCAGGCCACGCGGCGTCGCCTTCGACACGTGCCACGAGATGAATATGCAGCTGGCGCACGATATTGCCCAGCGCGCCGAGGTTGAGCTTGTCGCAGGGCGCCACCGCACGCAGGGCGGCGGTGGCGCGGTTCACTTCCTGCCATAGCGTTGTCTGGTCTTCCGTCGCCAGATCGGTGATTTCGACCAGGGCGGCGCGGCGTGGTACCAGCACCAGCCATGCAAAGCGCGCGTCGTTCATCAGCAGCACTTCGCACAGCGGGAGCGACGTCACGGCGACCGTGTCGGCAGCCAGTTGTGCATCGAGTGCGAAGTGCTGATCGATCATGCTTACGCCAGGTTCTTCTCGAAGAAGGCCAGCGTCCGCTCCATCGCCAGCTTTGCGCTAGGTGCGTCATAGCTGCCGCGCTGGTCGCAGTTGAAGCCATGGTCGGCGTCGTAGACGTAGAAGCCGGCGTCCGGATTGGCGGCCTGCACCTTGGCGCGATCGTCGGCGCTGATGTGCGCATCGCGCTCGCCGTAATGGAACAGCAGTGGTGCCTTGGCCTTCTGGTCGACGAACATCACGTTGCGGCCGCCGTAGTAGCTCACGCCCGGCAGGCCCAGCTTGATGGCCGACAGATACGCCACGCTGCCGCCCCAGCAGAAGCCGACGGTGCCGACTTTGCCCGCGCCGGCAATACGCTTGGCCGCGGCTTCGACGTCCTGGATCGGCTGGTCGAAGCCGACCTTGCCGACCAGATCGATACCGGCCTTCATGCCGGCCTCGTCGTAATTCAGCTCGACGTTTTTCTCGGCGTGATCGAACAGCGCCGGCGCGATCGCGGTGTAGCCTGCCTGAGCAAAGCGGTCGGTGACGTCGCGGATATGGCTGTTGACGCCAAAGATTTCCTGGATCACCACGATGCCGCCCTTGGACTTGCCGGCGGGTTCGGCCAGGTAGGCGTCGATGGTGGTGTTGCCGCTTTCAAGCTTGATGAACTGGCCCATGAGTATTCCTGTGATGTGATTGGGGAAGGTGTCGGTGGCATCGCATGGAGCAGGGAAGCGATGCCGACGATACGGTGAGTCTGCTGCACAAAGTCTAGCGCGAGGCACCGCCCGGCCATGTTAGGCATTCGTCGTCGCAAGGTGCTGCGGTCGATGGACGCGGCGCGCGGGGTACAATACGCAGTCTTGCCATCACGTTTCCCGCCCATGCCCGCCTCAGCCAGCCCCTCCGCCAGCACGCAGAAAATCGGTTTCGTCAGCCTGGGTTGCCCCAAGGCGCTGGTCGATTCCGAGCGCATCCTTACCCAGCTCAAGGTCGAGGGCTACGAGATCGTGCCCAGCTACAACGCCGCCGACGCGGTGGTGGTGAACACCTGCGGCTTTATCGATTCGGCCGTGCAGGAGTCGCTGGACGCGATCGGCGAGGCCTTGCACGAGAACGGCAAGGTGATCGTCACCGGCTGCCTGGGCAAGCGCGAGAGCCTGATCCGCGAGGCCTATCCAGACGTGCTGTCGATCAGCGGTCCGCAGGACTACGCCAGCGTGATGACGGCGGTGCACAAGGCGCTGCCGCCGATGCGCAACAAGTTCCTCGACATCGTGCCGGACACGGGCGTCA
>CAIKJM010000440.1 GCA_903827735.1 uncultured Rhodanobacter sp.
AGGTGGAATGCGGCATGTCCAGCGGAGCAAAAATATGGTGCCTTACGTAATCCTCGAAGCGCTGCCCCGAAACCCGCTGCACGATATAGCCGGCTAAACCGCAGCCGTAGTTCGAGTAGGCAACGATTTCGCCCGGCGGAAAAATGCGCGCGGGAATATGGGTCTTGAGGTAATCGGCCAGCGATACCTGCTGGCCTTCCGCGCTGATCAGACCTCTCGCGGATTCCTCGAAACCGGGCGTATGTGTCATGACGTCGCGCAGCGTGATCGGCTTCCCATCGCGCGGCGGAATGGTGAAGTCGAGGTAGTCGTTGATGTTGCGATCAAGATCGAGCTTGCCCTGCTGCACCAGCTGCATCACCGCCGTCCAGGTGAACAGCTTGGATGTCGAGCCCGGACGAAACAGGGTGGATTGCGGCGACGGCGGCATGCGCGTCTTCAGGTCCGCGTAACCGTAGCCCTGCGCGAAAATGATCTTGCCGTCCTTGACCACCGAGATCACCGCGCCGGCCACGTCGCCGCGCTGCAGTGCAAACGGCACCAGCCCGTCGAAGAAGGTCGACAGGTCCGCACCCGTCAGCACCGGCGGCGTGTCAGCCCTCTGTCCCAACGGCGCGACGCCGGACACGGTGAAAGTCGCCGGCAAAGGCGTCGATGCGGCGGTTGCATGGCTCAGCGGTGGCGCTACTTGTGCCGAGCCTGTGCCGACAGCGAAAGTGACGGCAAACGCGGCGAGCATTTTGGCGTAGCGGTTCATGCGTGGACGCTCTGGTGGCAACAAGGCGACGGGCTCAGAAGTCATAGGTGACATTCACGCCCACCGTGCGGGGCGGCACGTACGACGCCGCGAATGGGCTGCCCTGCGGATCGACGGTCTCGGAGGTCAGCGAGGTGATGCCGCGCTGGTTGGTAAGGTTCTTGACGTACGCCTGGAAAGTCCAGGGACCGACATAGGCACCCGTATGCAGATCAACGCCGTGATAGCCGGGAGCAGTCAAGCGCGGCCCAGGGACGGACAGGAAATCGGTCTCGCGCTGGCCCACGTAGTTGTAGCTGGCGCCGGCGGAACCGGACCAGCCGCCGCCCAGCGGAAAGTCGTAGTCCAGGCCTACGGTGGCATTCCATTTGGGTACCCACGGCAACCGATCGCCGCTGTAACCGTAAAGACCTGGCGGCGTATTCGCGGTCAGCTCGGCGTCGGTGTAACTCGTGTTGGCCGACAGCACCAAACCACCCACCGGGGTGTACTTCCAGCTGGCTTCGACGCCCTGGCTCTTTGCCTTACCGCCATTGCCGAGAAAACTGAAGCCGCCCGCCGTCGAGGTGAGCTGGATCTGACTCCAGTTGATATAGAACACGTCGGCATCGAAGGACATACGCCGATCGAGCAAGGTCGATTTGAAACCCAACTCGTAACTGGTCAGCTTGTCCGGTCCAAAACTCACCGGCGCGCCTAGCCCAGGTGGAACGCCCACATTCGGGCCACCGGGGCGGAACCCGGAAGCGACGCGGATGTAGGCCATCTTGTCGTCGCTGAATTTGAAGCTGGGATTGAACAGAAAAGTGGTCGGGCGGTCCGTGCTTCGTGTGGTGAAATCGACCGGCCCAACGAGCAGACCGCTGCCAGTCTGCGTAAACGTGGTGCTGTCCCTGCTGTAGCGACCGCCGACCAGCACGCTCAGCTGCGAGGTGGCGTGCCAGGTCAGATCGGCATACCCCGCCCACTCCTTGAAAATACCCGGCCCCACGCTGATGGTGCCCAGCGGCGGGAGATCGAGCGGCGCGCCGGTATTGGCATCGAAGCCTTCGACGTTTTGTTGATTGGTCGTGCTTTCGCGGGTGTAAAACAGGCCCACGCGCCATTCCAGAGTCTGGTCCTGCGGCGATTGCAGGCGAAGGTCCTGGGTAAACTTGCCGAGCGTGATCGGGTCGGTGATGGAATAGCCGCCATCGGTCAGTCCGAACGCGGGATTGAGGACCGGCCCGTAAGCAGCGGTCACATCCTGATCCGAGTTGACCCGCTGCGTGCTGTAGCTGGTCGAGGACACCAGCTTCGCCCAGCCGAAATCGGCGTTGACCGAAGCGTCGTATAACCGATATTGAATTTTGAACAGCCCGGTTCCAGCCGCCCTGCTTTGCTTTTGATAGCCATAGAGCGGCAGCAGCGTCGCTGGGTCCACTTCGACACCGGTATTCGCCAGTCCGTCGCTGCTGAGGTTTTGCGCCAGCGCCGACAGGCTCACGGACAGCTTGTCGGTCGGTGTCCAAAGCAGTTCTGCACGTCCGCCGCTGACCTTCGCCTCGTTGACATCCGACTTCCCGGTAGCCACGTTGTCGATATAGCCCGGGTCGGCGCGGTTGTAGGCATTGACGCGCAGCGCCAGCTTGTCTTCCACGAGGGGCAGATTGAACATGGCCCGCTCGCTAAAACCATCGCCGCCGCCCGCCACGCTGCTGTATCCAGTCGAGACGTAGCCTAGAGCGTGCGTGGTGTCCGGTGGAACGGTGACAAATTTGACCAGACCACCGAGCGAATTCGCGCCGTAGAGTGTGCCCTGAGGCCCACGCAATACTTCAATGCGCTCCAGGTCAGCAGGGTCGAGATCGGGGGTGAGCAGTCCACCACCGGCATAGACCGTACTCGACCCGTAAGGCGCATCGTTGATGTAGGTACTGACGGCGGAATTGGCCTGCCCGCTGCCGGAGGTAATCCCGCGCAGCACGAGTTGCGTCTGCCCCTCGGCCGTGGAGATCACATTAAGGCCGGGTACCTGGGTGGCGTAGTCAGCAAAGCTGTTAGCTCCCTCGCGCTTCAGATCGTCCCCGGAAATCGCCGACACCGCCATCGGAACACTTTGCAGATTTTCAGTACGTTTATTGGCCGTGACCACCACGGTCGGCAGGTTCAGCGCATCCTTACGTCGCGCATTGGCTTGCGGCTCAGACGGCGCGACTGGCGCGGCATCGCTCGTGTCGGTCTGCGACGCCACTTGGTCGCTACTGAGGCCGGTCGCGCTATCGCTGACTCCAAGCGCAAAAGCGCGAGGTGCGATTGCGCTCGCGCCGAGCAACGCAACGGTAATGGCGATGGAAACAGCGCGCCTATCTGGCTGACGATAGCGATGCCTCATGACGTACTCCCCGAGTTAGTCGAATAGCTTTCCCCGACCCATTGTTATTATATTATCATTTAAGTGTCAATGTTATTTTTATAACGAAGCGCCGCGTGACACAGCTAGCTGCATCGAAGATGTCGCGATTTTTGAAGGCGCTGCTGTGGCGGGCTTATGAACAATCAATGTCTAGGCAGGGATAGGGCCGAGCTGCATGTCCCTTATCTGTTTTGCCACTTGTGATTGTCTGAGGACGGCCTTGTAGCCGCCTGTTATCACGGCAAGTTAGGAGGGAGGGTTCGGCCGGCGACCGTTGCGCAACTCTGATCGGCCGGCGACTCAGCGAACAACAATGCACGGTCGGTGACCGGCCCAGGCTGTATGAAAACTCCCGGCTAACTTTGCACAACGGGCGCGTACGCGAATTCTCGGCGACTCTTGGAATACGAGCGCCCTGGTATCGAACTCCCGCCGAGCAAATTGCTCAAGCTTTTACCCAGTAGAAAAGCCACTTATCCGTTTTTGCATAGCCTGGGCCAAGAGCGGACGTTCAACGTTTGAGTTCAGTGGCGGCGAAGACGTCCACCTTGAATAATTTAGGGATAAATACGCCGCGGAATTGCCTCAGCGAAGAAATCGGTGACTCGTCGCACGCGCGCCGGTACAAAGCGGCGCCTTGGCCAGATGAGGCTGATGTCTCTGGTGTCGCTCATGAATTCGTCGAGAACGGTGATGAC
>CAIKJM010000441.1 GCA_903827735.1 uncultured Rhodanobacter sp.
CGGGCCGGGCTGGAGTTGCCGCTGCTGCATGTCGCGACCTGGTGTGCGGCGGCGCTGGTCAGGCTCGGGTTGATTCGTGATCTGGCCGCTTATGCGCCCGCATTGCGCCGCCTGAGCGAGCGCTTTATCCGCTTCGGTTCGCAAACCGGCGGCATGGTGGTCGAGCTGTCAGGTATTGGCCTTGACGGTGCGTCGCTGCAACTGCGCTGGTGGCTGAGTGCGGAAGCCGGTGACGGTCCGCAAGTTCCGGTGACGCCGGCGGTGGTGCTGGCGCAGCGTCTGGCCGATGGGCTGGTCAGCGCTACCGGCGCGCTGCCGTGCACGGGCTTGCTTACGCTGGCGCAGATCGAGGCGGGTTTCGATGGCTACGCCATCCGTTGCGGCGTTGATACGCTGAGCTGAGCCTCAGTCGAGAAAACGCTCGGCATGCGCCGGATCAGGCATCCTGCACTGTGGCTGCCGGCCAAATAGGCGATAGCGATGTCGGGCGATCCATCGATAAGCGGGATTGCGAATAAAGCGCGGTACGGCACGGACCATCCACGCGATGATCCGCCAGCCTCGGCCAAGCCCGGCGAGCACGCGGATAAGCGCTTCGGTATCAGTGAACCCGCGACCGTCCTGCACCAGCAGAAACGATGAGGGATCGTCCGGCGAAAGGCCGTGCGTCTGCAGTAGGCGTCGGCCGTGGTTACCCTGCATGGCCGCGAGACGATACCGGCCGATGCGATCATGACGCAGCAGAAAGTCCACCCAGCGGTTGCACAGCAGGCAAACGCCGTCGAACACCACGACCGGCCGATTTTCAGGACTCATCAATGATCTCCAGCCAGCCGCGATAGGCAACCAGCTGCCCCAGCAAAGGCAGTCGGGTGTCGATCTCAAAGGTATAGCGCCCGTTTTCCGACGCGCAGCGCGCCATGACCTTGCCAAAAAAGAAGCGTGGCACGGGCAGGCCGAATAATCGGGCGCCCCGCCACTGCCAGTCGATCGCGTCGTGATCGCGAATCAGCGCAAAGCGCAGCGTGGTGATCCCCAGTTGCTCACTCAGAAACGGCGCGCGAGTTGCCGGGCGCAGCGTGGAGCGCATGCGTCTGGAGGCGAATTGGCGCGTCCATCGTTCGTGCGTGCCGCGGCGTTCGATGGTGACTTCCACGGCTTGCTGCGGCCCCGGCATCGGCAGGCCAAGCTGACGTCGCAGCAAGCGGACGATCCAGTGTGGAGAGCCGCCCACATCGGCGACGCCCTTGGCCACCAGCCGTTCGGCGTGACCGTGCATGCGTTGAACCGGCGTGGAAAGCAGTTGCCATTCGCTGCCCAGCAAAAGCGGAAACAAGCCCTGATTGTCAGTCATTTCCCGATGATGCGGGCTGCACGGTGGCTGCAGCAAGCGCCAAAAGAAAACCCGCCAAAAGGGCGGGTTTTCTGTCGCGGGCTGAAAGCCGCTGCTACTGAAGGACTTGCGCTTGCGCGCGATCGATTACTTGATCTTGCCTTCCTTGTAGATCACGTGCTTGCGCACGACCGGATCGTATTTCTTGAACTCGAACTTTTCCGGCGTGTTCTTCTTGTTCTTCTGCGTGGTGTAGAAGTGGCCGGTGCCGGCCGAAGAGATCATGCGGATCTTGTCTTGTGTCTTGTTAGCCATGGCTCAATCCTCAGACCTTGTCGCCGCGGGCACGCATCTCGGCAATCACGGCTTCGATGCCGTTCTTGTCGATGGTGCGCAGGGCATTGTTGGAAACGCGCAGCTTGATCCAGCGATTCTCGCTGGCAACCCAGAAGCGGCGCTCGTGCAGGTTGGGCAACCAGCGACGGCGGGTGCGGTTGTTCGCATGCGAGACATTGTTGCCGGTCTGCACACCTTTACCGGTGACTTGACATACACGGGCCATAACGACCTCCTAGATTGGGTTTCAAGGCCGAGGCGCGTTGCCAGGATCCATGAGAACCGCGGATTTACCACCCGTTAGCCAGGGCAGTATCGGCCCAGCGGCGCTGTGCGCCACGCAATGCTGGAGAGTGTTTCCAACGCCATGATCGCAAGGCCCGCATCGCGTGACGGGCTCCCCGAACTTCCGGGTCGGCATAGGCTAGCCGCGCATTCTCGCAGAAAAACCGGCCTGCGCGCAATCTACGGCGCCCGTTGGCCGATCTATCGGCGTGCGTGCCGCAGGGATGTATGGAACAATCCACCTCTTTTTTGTTCCACATAGACTAACGACCGAGGAAATTCCGATGGCAGAAATAATCACCAACGGCCAGGCCAATGGCCAAGCCGACCAGCCGCAGCTGGTGGTGCAGAAGATCTATGTGAAGGATGTTTCCTTCGAAGTGCCCAACGCGCCGCAGATCTTCCAGGACGTCAACGAAACCGAACAGCCGCAGGTCCAGCTGAATCTGGGTCAGAAAGTCACCGAGATGGGCAACGACCAGTACGAAGTGGTGCTCAGCCTCACGCTGACCTGCACCGTCGGCCAGCGCACCGCGTATCTGGCCGAAGTGGAGCAGGCCGGTTTGTTCGGTATCGCCGGCTTCAACGAGATGGACAAGGCCGGCATCATCGGCAGCTACTGCCCGAACCTGCTGTTTCCGTATGCCCGCCAGACGATCTCCTCGCTGGTGTTGGAAGGCGGTTTCCCGCCGTTCCTGCTGCAGCCGATCAACTTCGATGCGCTGTTCGCCGAACAGCAGCGCCGGATGATGGGCGGTGACGAGGTTCCGGCCACGCTCAACAGCTGAACCTGGGCGCTCGAGATGGCTGAACGTTCCACTCTGGCCGTGCTCGGTGCCGGTTCCTGGGGCACCGCGCTGGCGGCACTGACCGCCCGCAACGGCGTGCCGACCACGCTGTGGGGCCGTGATCCGCAGGCTTTGGCCGAGATGGCCGCAAGCCGCTGCAATCAGCGCTATCTGCCGGATATCGAGCTGCCGCCGTCGCTTCATTACGAAAGTGATCTGGCGGCCGCCGTGCGCGGCGCCAACATCGTACTGATTGTGGTGCCCAGCCACGCGTTCGCCTCCATGCTGGTCGAGCTGGCGCCGCTGCTCGACGGCGATACGGCGATCGCCTGGGCGACGAAAGGCTTCGAGCCCGGCACCGGCCGATTTCTGCACGAACTGGTAACGCAGCAGCTGCCGGGTCGGCCAGCGGCCGTGGTTACCGGCCCGTCGTTCGCGCGCGAAGTGGCGGCAGGTTTGCCCAGCGCCGTGACCGTGCATTCGGACAACGCGGCATTTGCGCAAACCGTGGCCAGCCTCCTGCATGCGCCGAATCTGCGCGCGTATTCCGGTAGCGACATGCTGGGCGCCGAGCTCGGTGGCGCGATGAAAAACGTGCTGGCCGTCGCCACCGGTATCGCCGACGGCATGGAGCTGGGCCTGAACGCCCGCGCCGGTCTGATCACCCGCGGCATGAACGAGATGCTGCGCCTAGGCGTGGCGCTGGGCGCGCGGCCGGAAACGCTGATCGGCCTGTCGGGTTTGGGTGACCTCGTGCTCACCTGCACCGGCGATCTTTCGCGCAACCGCCGGCTCGGTCTGGCGCTGGGTCGCGGCATCGCGATCGATGAGGCCGTGCGGCAAATCGGTCAGGTGGTGGAAAGCGTGCTCACCGCCGACGAGGTGGCTCGGCTGGCCGACAAGCACGGCCTCGATCTGCCGATCAGTGCGGGCGTTCGCGCCGTGCTGCACGGCGAAGTGACGCCGGTCGACGGACTTCGATCGCTGATGGCGCGGGAACAGAAGCCGGAATATCCGCGCGGTCTTTTCGGCGCCGGTTAGCCGGTCCGGCCGGTTCGGTGCCGGCCGCTCGTTCCGCCGTTCATAAAGACCGCGGCGCAACGACGGTTGCAAGTCTCCCGGCACTGCTAAGCTCAGTGTTTTGGTCGTCGCCACGGACCGCATGCGCATGCAGCAACCGGACGAAAAAGAGCAGGCCGCGGCGCTCGCCGTGGGCGAAGAGGACACGCTGCCGCTGGCGTGGCGGCGCCTGCTGGCCGCACCCAAGCCGGTCGCCACCGAAGACCACGGCGTGCTCGGCTTTTTCCTGGAAGTGATGCCCGAAGAGGGCGCCGTCTACGCGCATATCGACGTGGCGCCGGTGCTGCTGTCGCAGCTGGAGAACGGCCGCTACACGCGCCCGGTGCCGCTGGACAGCAAGCATCTTGGCCAACTGCCGCTGCAACCGCACGAGCAGCGCCTCGCCGCCACGGTGCTCGGCCTGCCGCAGAGCCTGCGCAAGAGCCGCAGCTACGCCCGGCTCAGTGGTCATGTCGGCGACACCTTGCTGGCCGAAGTGCTGGATACCTCGCCGTGCTTTCTCGGTGGCTTGGCCGGGCTGCGCCTGTCGCGCGGCAAGTCGCATCCGCTCAACTGGCACTGGGTGATGGAGTCCGACGGCAGCCAGCGCCTGCTGCCGCAGTTGTCCAGCAATCAGCGGCTGCTGCGCATCGATAGCCTGTGGTACCTCGACGCCGAGCGCGCCACGCTGGGCATGCTCGACGCGGCCGCCGAAGAAACGCTGTGGCTGGAGCTGCCGCCGCTGAAACACGAGCACGGCAAGCGCCTGCGCAGCCGGCTGCCCAACAGCCGCCTCGCCACGCGCGTGCCGCTGCCGCAGGTCTTTGGCGAGCTGCGCCGCTCGCAGCTGGCGCCCAAGCCGGTGCTGACCCTGCATGCGCTCACCCGACACGCGCGGCTGGCCGCGGGCACGCCGCCGCTGGGCTATGCCCGGCTGGCCTTCGACTACGCCGGCGAGCGTCTGCCCGGCCGCGGCGGCGATCCGCTGGTGCGCCGCGTGCGCAACGGCCAGCTGGTGGAAATCACGCGCCGCCGCGCCGACGAGCTCTCGGCGATGGAGCAGCTCGAGCACGCCGGCCTGACTCCCGGCGTCGATACCGAAGGCCTGCCGTGGGACGTCGCCGATACCTTGCCCGACGACGCGTGGCTGTTTCCCGGCACCGGTTACGCCGGTGCGCTCGAGGTCAACACGCCGGCGCGCTGGCTGGCGCTGCGGCCGAAGCTCGAGCAGGAAAACTTCCAGGTCGAATACGCGCCAAGCTTTCCGTTCGAAGTGCTGGAAGGTCCGGTGCGCTGGTACGGCCACGCGGTCGAGGACACCGACGATCACGCCTTCGATCTGGAGATCGGCATCGAGCTGGACGGCCAGCGGCACAACCTGTTGCCCGCCGTCGCCCAGGCGCTGACGGAAAATCAGCTGAGCCTGCGGCCCGCGCCGAACGAACCCGAGGATGCCGTGTGGTACGCACCGGTCGACGCGCGCCGGCGCGTGCCGGTGCGCCTGAAGGAGCTGCGCGGCCTGCTGGCGCCACTGGCCGAATACCTCGAAAAGCCGCGCAAGAAACTCCATCTGCCGCGCGTCCAGGCCGGCCGGCTGGAGGAACTGGTCGCCGCCATGCCCGGCGGCAGCGCGCTGGAGGCCTCCGAGTCGCTGCGCGGGTTTGCCGGGCGCCTGCGCCATGCGGCCGAGCGCGCCAGCGACGAGGTGCCCGAAGGCCTTACGGTCGAACTGCGTCCGTATCAGCGCGAAGGTCTGCGCTGGTTGAATGCGCTGGCCGAGGCGGGCGTCGGCGGCGTGCTGGCCGATGACATGGGCCTGGGCAAAACGCTGCAGCTGATCACCCATCTGCTGTCGCTGAAACAGGGCGGCGCGCTAAGCCAGCCGGCGCTAATCGTGGTGCCGACCAGTCTGATTCCCAACTGGCAATCGGAAATCGCGCGCTTTGCGCCGATGCTGAAAGTGCTGACCCTGCACGGGCCGCAGCGCGCCGAGGAATTCGCCCAGCTCGGCGCGCAGGACATCGTGCTGACCAGCTATGCCCTGCTGCCGCGCGACGTGGTGCCGCTGCGCAAGCAGCCGTTCGCGCTGATCGTGCTGGACGAGGCGCAGCAGGTAAAAAACCCTCGCACGCAGGCGCGCCGCGCGCTGCTCAGCCTGCGCACCTCGCGCTATGTCTGCCTCACCGGCACGCCGCTCGAAAACCATCTCGGCGAGCTGTGGTCGCAGGTCGATCTGGCGGTGCCCGGTTTGCTGGGCGACGAAGGCGCGTTCCGCCGCTTCTACCGCGTGCCGATCGAAAAGCAGCACGACGAGGAATGCCAGCAGCGGCTCAATCTGCGCCTCGCGCCCTTCATCCTCCGCCGCACCAAGGCGCAGGTGGCGCAGGAGCTGCCGCCGAAAACCGAAATCACCCGCCGCGTGGTGCTCGAAGGCCGCCAGCGCGATCTCTACGAAGGCCTGCGCCTGTCGCTGGCCGAAGAGCTGCGCGAGGTCATCGCCCAGCGCGGTATCGCGCACTCCGGCATCGTGGTCTTGGACGCGCTGCTCAAGCTGCGCCAGGTCTGCTGCGATCCGCGCCTGGTGAAACTCGAAGTCGCGCGCGGCGTGCACGAGTCGGCCAAGTTCGAGATGCTGATGGACATGCTGCCTGCGCTGCTCGACGAGGGCCGCAAGGTGCTGCTGTTCTCGCAGTTCACCGGCATGCTGAAGCTGATCGCGGCCGAGCTCGACCGGCGCCGCATTCGCTACGTCACCCTCACCGGCGAAACGCGCGATCGCGCCGAGCCCGTGCAGCGTTTTCAGAACGGCGAGGTGCCGCTGTTCCTGCTGTCGCTGAAAGCCGGCGGCGTCGGCCTCAACCTCACCGCGGCCGACACCGTGATCCACTACGACCCGTGGTGGAACCCCGCCGCCGAAGCGCAGGCCAGCGACCGCGCCCATCGCATCGGGCAGGACAAGCCGGTCTTCGTGTTCCGCCTGATCACCAGCGGCACCGTCGAAGAGCGCATCGAAGAACTGAAAGCACGCAAGGCCGAACTCGCCGCCGCCGTGCTCGAAGGCGGCGGCAGCCGTGAAAAGCTCAGCTTCGATCAGGGCGACCTGGATGCGCTGCTGGCGCCCGCTTGACGTCGAGACGTGCGTGCCCAAAAGGTAATCGGTTTCCCGATGGATGTGTGTTTGATTTGGAGAATCGACTTTGCGTAAGAATGCGACCGTTACGTTGCTAATTGCCATTGCATCGCTCGCCTGCGGGGAAGCAAGTGCGTTCGACTATGCACTGAAATTCAGCGGTCTCGGTATCGCTCGCGGCGAGCGGATCGTCGGATTCAAACTCACGGCGAATGCCGCGCAACTGGCCGCCATGAAATCTATTCCCCCCGGCTGGTTCATGGATATCAAAAATGATCCGTCATGGCATGCTTCTGTGGAAGGCAACATCGTTGTCGGTGCCGCCGCGCTAGATGCCCATGGCTTGGATAATCTTTTCGTCATTCGGAAAGAACCAGACGTCTCGAAAGAAGACTTGCCTTTCGGCGTCAGCGGAGAAGTTGTCGTGTCGAAAGATTTCGAGCATGAAAGACACATCGTGCTGAAAGCACAAAACGTTTCTTGGGCACGTATCAATTAACGTTAGGAAACTTGCCATTGACGGTCGGTTAACTCAATCACGCGACGCGATCTCGTCGATATGGTGCAGCATGTCGGCCGGGTCTTCGTAGACGCGGAACGCGCCGGCCTGCTGCAGCTCGGCAATGCCATAGCCGCCGGACAGCAGACCCACGCCGAGCGCGCGGGCACGCTGTGCGGCCAGCATGTCCCAGACGCTGTCGCCGATGACCAGCGCGTTGCGAATATCCACGCCCAGCCGGTCGGCGGCGGCAATAAAGAGATCTGGGTCGGGTTTGGCGTGGCGCACCTGATCGCGCGTGACCACCGGCACCGTGGTGGGGTCGACGCCGAGCGCGGCCAGATTGTGGCGCGCAGTTTCCATCCGACCGCTGGTGGCGATCGCCCAGGGGAATTTGTTTTCGGTCAAAAAATCCAGCAGCTCGCGCGCGCCGGGCAGCGGTTGCACCGCATCCGCCGCGGCCAGCCGACCGAAAGCCGCAGCGTGGTTGTGGCGCAGGCGCAGCAGCGAGTCATCGCTGAGGGCGACGCCGGTTTCGCGCAGCAGCATGTTGAGAAACAGGCCGCCGCTCATGCCGATGCGGCGGTGGATGCGCCACACCGAAACCGGCACGCCCTCCGCATCCAGCGATTCCTTCCAGGCCAGCACGTGCTGATAGACGCTGTCGACCAGGGTGCCGTCGAGATCGAACAGAAACGCGGTTTTATCAAGCGACATGAGAACTCCGGCGGCGCAAAATCAACGAACGATGATGTCAGGCCGGATGTGACGACCGCGCGGCGCACCGCGCGATCTCGTGTTGCGAACGCTGAAGAACGCTGACGTTCTAGTCGCGGCGATTCAGCAGCGAGCCGCCCGATTCCACGATCGCGAGCGCCGCGGCGCCCACCAGGCCGGGCTCCGGATTCATGATCGCCTGCGTTGGCACCTTTTCCATCGTGTCGCGGAAACGGCCATTCGCTTCGAAGCGCTCGCGGAAGCGGCCGCGCTCCATCCACGGCA
>CAIKJM010000442.1 GCA_903827735.1 uncultured Rhodanobacter sp.
CACATCGAGTGCGCCAAACACATTGATCTCAAACGTCTGCCGGACATCCGACAAGGCCGCCAGCTCCAAGGGTTTCGGTTGGGTCACGGCGGCACAGTTGACGAGGCCCACCAAGCTGTCGATTTGCCACTGCTGCAGTTGCAAAAACGCGCGCGCGATCGAGGCCGGCCGATCCAGTCGCAGCAGCAGCGCCCGCGTGCACACACCGGCCGCCACCAGCTGGCGTCCTTGCGCTGCCGTTCGGCAACTGCCGATGACCTCGAAGTCCGCAGCGAGCAGACGACGCGCGACCGCCTCGCCGACTCCGCCGGTGGCGCCGAGTACCAGCACACCTCCACGCCGTATCGTGCTTGCGCGAATGGTCAAGGGCTCACCTCGTCGCGCGCCGCGGCCGCGCGCTTGGACGGAAAGCGCGCGAGCAGCGCATCCAGCGTGCGGCCGATCTGCGTGCAGTTTCGGATCATCTCGATCCGGGGCCAGGTGGCGCGCTCGCCCGCGTCGATGATGGCCAGCAGCTGCTGCTCGCTCGGCCGCTGCATGCCACGCCAGGGTTTGACCATGCCCACCGGTGGCAGGATGTTGATATCGCCACGATATTCCTGGGCGAAAACCGACACGAGGCTGTTGACCGCGAAGGTTGCATCCGGCCAGCGGCGCCCATAGCGGTTGGCGATGTTCTGCCAGCTTCGCGCCGCCAGCAGCGCGGAGCGATGGCAGAACTGCAACAGCTCGTTGGCGGGTGCGAAGCGAATATGCTCCGGCTGCGATTTGATCAACGCAAACGGATTGACCTGGCTGACGATGTAGTGATTGACGCCATACAGTCGCCCGAGGCGTTGCGCGGGAATATCGTCGCTGAGCGAACCGTCAAACCAGCGGCGACCGGGCAGATAGGCCTGCGGCTGTCCTTGACGATTCTTGGCCATCAGCATCGAAGGCGGGAACACCCCCGGCACCGAACACGAGGCCATCACCGCGGAACGTACGTACACGTTCGGTGATGTAATTGCGTTCAAGAGCCGCGAGTTCTGATTGAGCTCCGAGGCCGACACGCTGATATTCAATCGGATACCGCTGACGTCGAGGGCTTCGGCGAATGTCAGGTCGGGAATCAACCGATCAATGTGTCGCACCACTTCGTCGCGATCGAAGCGCGGAAACAGGTGACGCGATCGGCGCGCGAGCGATACTTGCTCGCGATGTGTTTCGATCTGAAGGTTCGCCGGCGTGAAGATCGTATCGAGCTGTTCCGACGTATGGGTGCCAACGATCGCCGCCATCAGAGAGCCGGCGCTGGAGCCGGAAATGATGCTCGGCAACAGCTGCTGATCGACCAGCGCCTTCACCACCCCCGCATGGAAGTTGCCGAATACGCCACCGCCGCTCAGCAACAAGGCCGAGCGGCCAAAGCAGGTGCTTGCGCGCTCGAACAGATCTGCTTTTTCGGCAATGCCGATGCCGCTCTGCTCGCAGGCCGCCAGATGTGCGAGCGAATCGCAGATCGCCTGAATGTAATCGGTGATGAGTCGCTTGGTACCGAAGCGGCTGCGGGCATAC
>CAIKJM010000443.1 GCA_903827735.1 uncultured Rhodanobacter sp.
CATCGCGGCGGTTGCGCTTGGCGTCGACCAGGGCCGCGAAGGTCTTGCTGTCGGTACGCAGCACCTCGATCGATGGCCGTTGCGCCGCCGGCAGATCGGCGGCCAGCTGCACGGACTGGATGGCGACCTGCTGCGACGGCTTGTCGTAAAAACCCATTGGACCCGTGCCACGCGGCAGGCTCGACAGCAGCGGCATGCCATCGAGCACGCGGCCGATCACGGCGAGGTTGCGATCGAGCCGACGCGGCGCCTGACCGATTACCGCGTACAGCGCGCTGCCGTTGCCGGTATCCGCACCGTTGTCGCGGCCCACGCCGACCATGCCGTAGCAATGGGTCAGCCACTCCTGCCCACTGGCCGGATCGCGCGCCACCGGAAAGCCTTCGGAGAAACCGACTTCCGCCGCATACACGTCGCCATCGGGCAGTTTCGTCCACGGCAGTTTCGCGTCGATCGGACGAGTGAACTCCGGTGGCACGGTAGCCTTGGCCTTGCCTAACGGGTGCATCTTCGATTTGTCGCCGTTGTCGTCGCCCGCCGGGTCGTCCCACTGCGTGACGAAGTTGTCCTGCACGCGCACGATCGCCAGCCCGTCGAAATAAAGCTGGCGTATCAGCGTACGGATCTTTGCCGCGTGCAGCGGCGTGAACTCCGGCGCCAGCTCGATCAGCACGCGGCCGCTGGCCAATTGCATTACGACCAGGTTTTCTGGATCTGGTTTGCGCCATTCTTTCGCGGTGGACTTCGCTAGCAGCTGCGGCGTGGTCGGCGTGGGCTGGGCTTGGTCGGCTATCGCGGGCAGGGCGAATAACAGCCCCGTCAGAAGCGCGGCAGCAAGTTGGTGGCGACGGATCATGGCGTTCCCCTTCAAGGCTAATCGATGCAGCAGCCAACTTAGCAGAGCTGAGCCGGCTATTTGACGAAGTACGCCCAAGGCATGACTTCAGGCCCATGTACTAGTACGAACTAAGTAATACTGTTCACTCACGACTAAGTAGCCGTGCAGGTGAGCCCGTGGATGACATCGTCAGCCAGTTGAAGAAATTCCAAAAAGAGCTTTCCAGCGGCACCGTCTCATTGGTGCTGTTGGCGGTGCTGAGCCAGTCGCGCCAGCCGATGTACGGCTATCAGATCGCCAAGCGGCTGGAGGAAACCGGCGAGGGCGTGCTGGCGGGCAAGCAGAGCGCGCTGTATCCGGTGCTGCGCAATCTCGAAGCGGCGGGCCTGCTTTCCAGTGAGGTCGAGCCGTCGGTCAGCGGTCCGCCTCGTCGCTATTACCGCATTACCAAACCAGGGCGCGAGGTGCTGCGCGAGTGGGTCGCGGCATGGAACGCCACCCGAGATTCCGTCGATAACGTTTTGCAAGGAGGGGTGTCATGAACTCATCGTCACTAGGTGCACCGCGCACGATTACGGAATATCTCAATCAGCTGCGTGCTGCTTTGCGTGGCGCGGATCCTGCCTTGATCCAGGATGCGTTGTACGACGCTGAGGAGCATCTGCGCGCCGAACTGGCCGATAAGCCGGGCCGCGATGAGGCGACCATGCTGCAACACGTCGTTGGAAGCTACGGCGCGCCCGATGAAGTGGCGGATATCTATCGCGATCAGGAAATAAAAATCCAGCGTGCGATTCGACCACCGCCCGCACCGCGGCGACGGTCGCTTGCGGGACGATTCTTCGGCGTGGCGGCCGACCCGCGCACATACGGCGCGCTGTTCTACATGCTGCTGTCCTTGGCGACTGGCAGCCTCTACTTCAGCTGGGCTGTGCTCGGCCTCTCGCTGTCGCTCAGTTTGTCGATATTGATCATCGGCATTCCTTTCATTGTTCTCTTTTTGAGCAGCGTGCGCGGTTTGTCACTGCTGGAGGGCCGCACGGTCGAAGCCCTGCTCGGCGTACGCATGCCGCGGCGGCCGGCATATCCCGCGCAGCCAGGGCAATCGCTGTTCAAACGCATTGGCGCCATGTTCACCGATGGGCGGACCTGGACCACGTTGTTTTACATGCTGCTGATGCTGCCGCTGGGCATCTTTTATTTCACTCTGGCCGTGACCCTGCTGGCGATGTCTTTGGTGCTTTTGCTCGCACCTGTTGCACTTGCACTGCAGGACGTCGGGCTCGCCCATCTTTTCGCCGATGGCCGGCTAATGGTGGATTGGGGTTTTGGCTCGCACGTGCCGGGTTGGGGCGAGGCGATTGCTATGTGCGTGATCGGCTTCCTGCTGATCTTCATCTCGCTGCACCTCGTGCGCGGCCTGGGTAAGCTCCACGGCCTGCTTGCCAAACATTTGCTGGTGCCGCGGAGAATCTAAGCACGGTTTCGCCGCGGGCGAGAGCTGGCATCGAGACCATACAACCTGAGGTCGGAGTCGGCATAATTATGGGATTATGCGCGTTGGTCGCTTCGGCTCTCGCTGGCGACACTTTGGGGAATTTTTGCGCAATGGCGAAGCCTGAGAGCGAGTGGCAGGAACTGAAAGGTAAGGGGAGCTGGATTGTTTATACGATCCTGTTCGCGGCAGTAACCTTCATGTGGTGGCCTACCCTCTTTGAGGGCAAGGCCATTATTTTCGGGGACTCCGTTATCCATGGGTTGCCTTTACTGCAATTGTTCAGGAATTTTCTGCACGGCGGCGAATCGCCGCTATGGGTTAAGGAAATTTATGGGGGTCATGCGCTGTTTGCTGAAGGGCAGGGAGGCTTTGCGTCACCCTTGAATTTGCTGGTGGCTTTGGTATTTCCCCCGGTGCTTGCGAGCAGCGTATTTCACTACTTGTGCATGCTTATTGCGGGCGTTGGTGTCGCCCGACTGTGCAGGATTCTCGGCAGTACGCGATGGTCTGCAGGATTCGCCGCATTCGCCGTGATCTTTTCGGGTTCATGGATTTCCACGCAGAATAATTTGACCATAGCAGGCGCGCTTGTATGGGTTCCATGGACTCTGGTGGTCTTCGAGTCGTGGCTAAAAAAGCCGTCGGTCGCGCGTGCCATATGCATGGCAGTTGTCGGAACGCTGTCGATAGTCTCTGGCTACCCGCAGGCAATTCATGGCGTGCTGATCTTTGTACTCTGCACCCTTGCAACGATGCCTTTCAGCGAGGCGGGCAAGCGGCATTGGCAGCAGCACTGGCGGGCCTTTTTAGGCACTGGATTTCTGTCGCTCTTGTTTTGCCTAAGCCTCTCAGCGATTCAGTTGATGCCGCTGGTAGAGCTGATCGGTTTGTCGCATCGTGGAAACGGAGTTGGCATTGTCTTCCAGGCTTTGAAAGCGTACTACGTGCGAGGGATGCTGTTTCCTTTGGCCACTCCGAATCAGGTTCCTGGCGTATCCAATCTGCTCGTATGCATACTTGCTTCGGCGCTCTTTGTGATGTTTTCCCAATGGAGAGTCGCTGGTTACTTAGTCGGCAGTGTCATGCTCCTTGTACTTGGAATGGGCGGCACCTCGCCGCTTTTTCGTTGGATCTACGGTGCCCATTTAGTACCTGGCCTGCATTACTTCAGGATTGTTTGGATTTACCTCAATATCGCCGTCGTGGGTATCGCGGTAATGGCCGCATTCGCGATCGATGGATTGAAGAAATGGTTCTCGGAGCATGGTGATCCGCTGAAATGGAAGCCGCTGAACTGGCTAATCGGCCTGCTTTTTTTGGGTGCATGGTTTCTGGCTGCGGCTTTTGCAGATGGTGGAAGTGCATTTTGGTTTGCGTGGATTGTTGTTGCCATCGCGCTATCGAGCAGCCTAGCTCTTGCGCTAAACCATCGAGCGCATTGGATCCCTGCCGCAATGTTCGTTCTCATCGCATTACAGTGCGCGTGTTTCGCTACGCATGACTTGAAGTTCTACGACGCGAGCATTCTTCACCCGCCGTCAGTTCTTAACCAGTTGCCACGGAGAAACACCGAAGAGGGTGGCAAATTCTTCAGTGAAAGTATCGCCATGTCTTATGCCTTTTTTGACTCCAAAACTCCGGATCTCGACAAGATGGCGCAGAGGGCGGTGGCGCTGGATGCAGGGATGACAAACCTACTGCGAGGCGACTCTTCAATTGACGGGGCGCTGGCACTCCAACTTTACGGCCGCGATATCCTCAGCCAGACTATGAAAGGTGAGGTGCATGGCATAGGTGAGGCAAGCCCAGGCTTGAGGGTCATCGATTTTCTGAATGTTCGCTACATCACTGCTGACGTTGAGCTACATGCACCAGGCTTACGAGTGGCAGCCCATGATCCGCTTGGGTTCTGGGTGATGGAAAATACATTCGTAAGACCCTTTGCGCAGGTCTACAGAGACGCAGTTCAAGCTTCTTCTGCGGACGATGCACTAGCCCGGATGCGCGTCCTAAAATCGCCGACTTTGATCGTTCAGCGAGATCCCGACGGCGCAGTGATCCCTGAGAGCGCTCCTGGTCAGTTGGATGAGGCAGCAGTAAAAATTAGCACAGTGGAGAGCCGCCCCAACCATTACATCATTGACGTGCAAGCGCCTTTCGCCTGCTGGGTATTTTTGGCCGATGCTAATTATCCCGGCTGGCGGGCCACGATTGATGGCGCGAAAACCACCGTTTGGACTGCTCAGGTACTGGGTAAGGCGATACACGTACCTGCAGGAAAACATCAAGTGGTCGTGGGATTTCGCTCAAAAAGCTTCCGATTGGGTGCAGCGATATCCGCGACAACCTTACTGATCACGCTGGCCGTACTCAGTGCCAGCTGGATAGCAAAGCGGCGAAAAAGATACCGCGCTGACGTTTAATAGATCTAATCACTCGGAAATATTAGCGGTAGTTGATATCCGGTGACGCCAGCAGAAAGCTGTTCCACTCCTGCTGCGAATTGGCCTTGGCGAGCGCGTCGTGGGTCGCTGGTGATAGGTAAGGCTCGATGGCGTCGTAGTAGAGGCGGGTGGTCAGCATCGGAAAGCCCGCGCCACGCGCCGTGCTGCCGGCCGGGGTGAATAGCTGGTTGTTGCCGTTACCGATCGCGCGCGCGATATCGAAGCGCTTGGCCAGCTGGCCGGAGCTGGACCAGCTGGCGCCGTCCAGCGGCCAGCCGTCGGGCGTGATGCGGCCGAATAACGGTTCGTCCAGCTGGTTCAGCCAATAGACCAGCGGAAGCGCGTTGGCGATGGGCTTGCCATCGAAGGCCAGGCGTACCGATGAAGTGACGAAGCGCATGGGGTCGTCGAATTTCAGGTTGTCCAATGTTTGATGATCGCCGGCCAACCAATCACGCGATTCGATCATCGTTCGCATCACCTTCGCGATATCGCCGCCGCTGCGCTGGAAGGTGTGCGCCATTTTCTTCACCAGCGCCGGTGACGGACTGTCCGAGACGAAATACTCGGCCAGCTGGCGCGAGATGAATTCGGCACACGCCGGTTGCTGCACGATCAGGTCAACGGCCTGGGTCACTTCATCGAAGCCGCTGCCCTTGATCGTGTGACCGAGAAACACCTTGTCGCTGAAATCGTGCCGCTGCGGATTGAACTCGAACAGGCCGTTACGCACGACCAGAGGTGCCATCTTGGGATTGAATTTTTCCGGCTTGCCGTTGGTTGGCGCGATGCCGACGCCGGAGAGAATCAGCGCCAGCTGCTGCACGTCCTGCTGCGAATAGCCCGAGCCTACGCCGAGCGTATGCAGCTCCATCAGCTCACGCGCGTAATTCTCGTTAACGTGTCCCTTGGCGTTTTGATTGTTGTCGAGAAACTCCAGCATCGCCGGGCTTTCTAGCGTGGCCATCACCAGATCGCGAAATTTGCCGAGCGCGTGTGGACGAATGGCATTCTGCGTGTAGTCACCTAGCTCCCAGCGCACGCGCCCCTTCGGTGCATAGACGCTGAAATGGTTGAGCCAGAACCATACCAGCTGCTCCTTGAGCTGGTTCGGCCCATAGACGGCCTGCAGCATTTCGGCTTGCTGCGCTTGCTGCTGCAGCTGATTGCCCATGTCCTGCAGGTTCTTTTTTGCGGCGACCTGATCGGGGCCATCCGGCATCGTTTTGATGTGCTGCTGCGCGGCGTCCAGTTCCATCAGCAGCTGCTGTGGCGGTGTGGCGATGGCCTGGTAGCCGTTGATCAGCGAGGCGATGGGCGGCGGCAGCGGGTCGTTGATGCGGTCCGCGAGCTGGGCATCGAGCAGCCCGCTTCGGCCGAGGTCGCGGTAGCGCGTTACCACCGCGGTATCCAGGCCGAACCCGTCGCGGCGCAGCCAGGTGATGTCATCCGGCTTCAGCGATGTATTGCCGCGTGCGCTGACCGTGAGAGGAGCAAGCAGGGCAAGACATGCACCGAGGCGTAGGCTGGTGGAAACAATACGTTTCGAAAAAGCGATCGATGGGCGTCGCATGCAGGGCAATTCCTTGGAATCCATTTGAAGTTGTCGCACAGCGTCAACACGCGTGCATGACATCGTGCCTCAGACCAGCTGCAGATCACGCGGCTTTGCGCCGGGGAAGATGTCCTGCATGCGGTTGCCCTGCAGTCCCCACACGCGGCCGAACAAGCCAGCGAGCACGTCGCGATAGTTGTTCAGCACCTGATAGTCGCGATTCTGCAGCAGGTTCTGCTGGGTCACGGCGATCTGTTCGCCGGCGATGCGGCCACCGTTGACCTTGCCACCGAGCACCCAGTGCACGGTGCCGTGGCCATGGTCGGTGCCCTTGTCGCCATTTTCGCGGAAGGTGCGGCCGAATTCGGAGACCACCACGACGGTGGTGTTGTTCCATTCGTCGCCCAGCGCGTCGGCATAGGCGGCCAGGCCATCACCAAGATTCTTCAGATTGTTGGCCAGGCCGCCGGTGACGCTGCCCTGGTTGACGTGCGTATCCCAGCCGCCGACATCGACAAAGCCGAGCTTGTATTGATCGCGCATCATGGTGGCGATGCGCTGCGTTTCGGTGGCGAAGTTGCGCGCGCTGGGTGCGCCACGGCCGGCCTTGGCCATTTCGTCCATCAGATCCTTCGATACCGTCTTGCGCAGCTCCAGGCCGTCGGCCGTCGCAGAGGCCAGCGGTGTGCCGCGGTACATGTCGGTGAGGATCGCCGACTGCCGCGCGTCGAACGAGGAGTTGGTATTGCCGCGCAGCGAGATGTTCGGCACGTCCTTGGTCGAGCCCTGCAGGCTCAGCGGCAGGTCGTTGGTGAAGGCGATGGTCGGCACGCCGGTGAGCTGCCCGGACAGCCGCGCCAGAAAACCCGAACGGTAGTTGCCGGTGGCGCCTGCCGCCTGGCCGCGCTCGATATTGTCCTGCGTCTCGAAGTGGCTGCGCGAAAGATCGTCGGTGCCGGCGAACGGTATGAAGGCGACCTGCTTGCGCTGCCACAGCGGATAGATCGAGTCGCGCAGCACCGGGTTGAGTCCCCAGTTGGCGTCCAGCGCAATGGCGCTGTTCGGATTGCCGGCATCGGGCTTGGCGATGCCTAAAGTTGGGCGCGCCTCGTAATAGAAATCGCTGCTGTAGGGCACCAGCAGGTTGTTGCAGTCATAGCCGCCGCGCAGAAACACGAACAGAAAGCGCGGCGAACTGGCAGGCGCAGCGAACAGCTTGCCAGAGAAAGACAGCGTCGGCAGCGCGACGGCCGCAGAGGCGGCAGCGAGCAGAAATTCACGACGGTTCATAAGCACCTCGACTCAGTGGGTGTTCTGGAAATAACGCAGCGTTGTTGCATTTGATAAGCATCGAAATAAGTCGTACCCGGCTCATCGGTAATTGAACTCCGGCGAGGACAGCACAAACGTATTCCATTCTTCCGGTGACGTGGCCTTGCTCAACGCGGTGCGCGTGTTGGACGACAGCGTCGGTTCGATCGTCTGCTGATATACGGCATTGTTCATGACCGGCGGATCGACTCGCGCTGGCGGCGCATCGCCGACGGCGAAGAGGCGGTTTTTTCCGCTACCGATCATATGCGCCACGTCGAAGCGTTTGGCCATCTGTCCGGAACTCGACCAGCTGCCGCCATCCAGCGGCCAGCCGTCAGGCGTGATGCGGCCGAAGACCGGCTCGCCCATCTGGTTGAGCCAGTTCACCAGCGG